>NZ_ABOX02000023.1 GCF_000172555.1 Pedosphaera parvula Ellin514 | reverse complement strand
CGGCACCTCCAGCAACGCTTGGAACCCTTACGCAGACCTGAGTGTCGTCTACACCTATATGGATGGTGGAAGTGTTACCTTGGGATTTCGTAATTCACGTAACGCGACCGATGTTGGTGCGTTTAGCCCGGGTTCAGGCATAACTCAAGATCAAGAGTCCTCCACTTTGTACGGAACCATCAGTCAGAAGATAACGCCTAAATTAACTGGTACATTGTCAGGCCAATATCAGAATTCAACCTTCTTTGGCGGGCCATTTAATGGTCAATCAGATACCTTTTATTTGCTCGGGTTGAATTTGGCCTATCAGTTCACTCACTATCTGTCAGCAGAAGTGGGGTATAACTACGATCAGCTCTCTTCAGATATTCCATCCCGAGGTTTCGATCGGAATAGGGTATATCTGGGCGTGACTGCCAGCTATTAACCGTTAACCAATATAGATAGATTGGGGGGCTGGGCTAAAGATCTAGCCCCCGTTTTTTTGACGTATGGATCCTTTAAAGACATCAGCGCCGCCGGAAGCCAAGCTCCACTTTCTTGATTACTGGCGCATTATTCGTATTCGCAAGACGGTGATCCTGGCGGTATTTCTGCTGGTCGTTATCACGGCAACGATTGTTACCTTTATTTTGCCGGAGCAATTCTCCAGTACAGCCCGCATCAAGGTTGAAGGTGATACCACCGATGTGCCTGGCATAACACAGACACCGAACTATTCCGGGCATTACGATCCCTATTTCATCCAGACAGAATTTGAGGTGATTCAATCTGAAGTCATTCTCGACCGGGTTATCGAAGGGCTGAACCTCAATGAAGCTTGGAAACAGTATAATAATGGTCAGAAGCTTAAAACTTCTCAGAGCCGCGCTCAGTTGAAGCGGATGATGGAACTGCATCCGGATCGCAATACCAGTTTGATCGAAATCAAGATATACAGTAACGACAAAAAGGAAGCAGCCGCGATCGCCAACGAAGTGGCCATCGTCTATCAAAAATATCGACTGGACCAGAAGCTGGATATTACGGGCGCAGGAATAAAAGTTTTCAAACAACAGGTACAGGAGCAGGATGATCTTATCGCCAAGCAGGAAGCTAAAGTGGATAAGCTTCGGAAGGATTTGAAGGTTACCGACCTCGGCGGCGAAAGTGCCACGGGTCCTCAGCAGACCTTGGAGCCGATGAACGTCATGCATTACAATACTTTAAGAATTGATGCAGAGACGCAATACATCAAGGAGGAAAAATTACTGAGTCAGTTGAAACAACTGAAGTCAGATGAGTTGAAACAGGCTATTCCCACTGCTGCACCAGATGCCATTCTGATCCAATTGCTGCAGGATCTTATCGGGGCCGAAACCAAGCTGGTCACGCTTCTCGCTGATTATGGCGACAAACATCCTGAGGTTCTGCGCACGCAGAAACTGGTGAATGAACTAAACGCGAAGATTGATGACCGGGTGAAGGGAATCATGGTTGGCATGGATGCACGCGTGGCTTCATTACTGGCAGTGGTTAAGAATTCGGAAGACAAGGTCAACGAAGCAAAGTCCAATGATCTTGTGCTTGCTGAATCCAGCCGGCCTTACTTCATCGAGAAGTCCCAGCTGGATCATCTGAAGAAATTTCGCGAGATTCTGGAATTCCGCGCCGCACAGGAGCAGGTAGACCGGGCTCTGCCAAAAACTACCATGGTGCAAATCGTTGATACGGCGGAAGAGATCGACAAGCCTGTTCGCCCGAACAAGGCGCTCAACATTGCACTGGGAATTATTATCGGTTTGGTGGTGGGTGTCGGGCTGGCGTTTTTCATCGAGTATTTGGATACCAGTGTGAAAACGATCGACGACGTGGAGCGCACGCTTCAAGCTCCCGTGCTTGGGGTCATTCCTCAGAATGTCGGGCTCCTGCTCGATGAGGGCGCTGAGAGTCCTCATGCCGAGGCTTACCGCGTGTTGCGCACCAACCTCATGTTCTCCCGAAAGGATGACAAGCTTAACACGATGGCTGTGGTCAGCGCAGGTGCGGGTGAAGGTAAATCCACCACGGTCTATAACATGGCGACTGTGTTCGCTCAGAGCGGTCACCGTGTGGTAATGGTTGATTCAGATCTTCGCCGTCCCACCTTGCACAAGCTCGTGAATGTTTCCAACACGATCGGTTTGACCAATTATCTGCTCAAGCAGAACACACTGGAGGAAGTGATTCAAACCACTCGTTTGCCTAATCTCGACTTCATGGCGAGTGGCAAGTTGCCGAGCAGTTCATTGGGCATTCTCAGCTCGGCGCAGATGAAAGATCTCATCACTGAATTGAAGCAACGCTATGATTACGTGTTCTTCGATTCGCCTCCAATCATGGGTGTCAGCGATGCTTCCATCCTGGCGAGCGAAGTGGATATGACTCTACAGGTGATCCAGTACCGCCGTTACCCGCAGCCGATGAATATTCGTGCAAAACAATTGATCGAAAAAGTCGGTGGCAATCTGATTGGTATTGTGTTGAACAACATCAACATGTCCCAGGACGAGAGCTACTACTATTACAGCGGTTACTACCACGATTATTACTCGAAGAATGAAGATGAATCCGAAACTGCGACTGACGCCGGTGAAGGCAAAGCTCGCACGGATATCAAGCCGAAATATTAAGCAAAGTGATGGTTTTAAAAGCTAGAAAGCAAATGATTAAAAATTCAGGGCGTTGTTTATTTGGGGCTGCAATTCTGGTGGCTGGCATGTTGTTGATTGGATGTAAGTCGAGTGATTACAAGTTCAATCCATTGACTGATAATGTTCACCCGGCAACGGCGACAAAATCAGCCAGCGCCGGGCAGGAAGTAATTGAAGATCCCAAGGCGGGTGTCTTGCATGTGGGGGACAAGGTTACGGTGTCCTTCTCGGACATTATCAATGCGGTTCAACCCATCACACAGCCGGTGAAGGATGATGGATCCATCACCTTGATGTATAACCAAAAGTTCCAGGCTGCCGGGCGGACTATTAGCGATATTGAAAAGGAAATTCACGATCGCTATGTGCCGGCATATTACGTAAACCTTACCGCAAATATTGCCATTGAGGAGCGTTTCTTTTCCGTGGGTGGTGAAGTCAAGAGCCCCAATCGTCAGGTTTACAGTGGCCGGATAACCGTAACTGGAGCCATCGATACCGCTGGCGGGTTTACCGATTTCGCATGGAAAAGCAGAATTCGCCTGACCCGCGCGAACGGGAAGCAAATCACTGTGAACTATAAGAAAGCCCTGGAGGATCCCAAAAAGAATCCGGAGGTCTTTCCCGGTGACCAAGTGTACGTCCCCAAAAGTATCTTTTAATGGTCCAGTTCAAAGTCCTTTCCGGCAGGATGGCGGGCAGCGAAAAGGTTGCCCGTCATTTTCCTTTTAATATCGGTCGGTCGGCGAGTGCGGACCTTCAGGTGGAGGAGGATGGGGTTTGGGATCAGCATCTGGAACTCAGTTTCGATCCATCGACTGGTTTTACACTGGCTGCCAGACCGAAAGCCCTTGCCTCTGTGAACGGCCAACCCTTCGAAAGCGTCCTGCTGCGCAATGGCGACCTGATTGAAATTGGAGCGATCAAAATTCGCTTTTGGTTGAGCAACACGCGTCAGAAGAGCCTGGGCTGGCGCGAATGGCTGACCTGGGCCGGAATCGCACTGATCACAGCCCTCCAGATCGCGCTCATTTATCTGTTGATAAATCAGTGACGAAAATGCCTGGTGCCGGTAAATGCCATGGCAAGATTTCGTTGGTCGGCGGCAGCAATCACCTCAGCATCCCGCACGGATCCTCCAGGTTGGATGGCAGCCGTGGCACCGGCTTCAGCAGCAGCAATCAAGCCGTCAGCAAATGGAAAGAAGGCATCGCTGCAGATGATGCTTCCTTTCAGCGATAACCCGGCTTCACCAGCTTTCCAGACCGCGATGCGACTGGAATCGACGCGGCTCATTTGGCCGGCACCAATGCCCAGCGTGCGATCGGCAGCAACGTACACGATGGCGTTGGACTTTACATGCTTGACCACGCGCCAGCCAAACAGCATTGCCTGAAGTTCTGCTTCGGTAGGTTGACGCTTCGTGACTACTTTCAAATCGGCAGCGGTGGTTATTTTCAGATCACGTTCCTGAAGCAGGAACGAGTCTGCTCCCACGCTACGAATGTCCCAGGGTTTTGCAGAAAGCACATTTTTAAGCACTTTCAATAAACGCAGGTTTTTCTTTTTCTGTAACAGAGCCAAGGCGTCCGGATGAAAGTCAGGTGCGATAATTACCTCGCTGAAAATCTCCACAATTGCTTCGGCACAGAGAAGATCAAGTGGTTGGTTGACGGCGATAATTCCACCGAACGGGGCCTGTTTATCTGTCGCATAAGCCTTCTCCCAAGCTTCCCGCAAATTTGCTCCCTGTCCCATACCACAAGGATTGGTATGCTTGAGGATGGCCAGGGTGGGTTTGTCTCCGTTAAACTCAGTAATCAGACTGGCAGCAGCGGTTAAATCGAGAATGTTGTTATAGGACAATTCCTTGCCATGCAATTGCTGGAAATACTTGTTAAAATCCCCATAAAGCGCTGCGGTTTGGTGAGGGTTTTCGCCATAGCGCAACGGTTGAGCCAACGGTGACTGGATATTGAGTGAAGCTGGCAGGGCAGGGCGGTTCGAAGTTTCAAAAGCCTTCGCCAGGTGAGCCGCAATAGCCCCGTCATAGGCTGCGGTGCGGGCAAACACCTTGGCTGCAAGTTTTCGGCGCAGTTCTAATGTGGTGTTTCCCGCTTCGGTAATTTGGCTGGCTACCACTTCATAATCCGCAGGATCCACGATGACTGTCACGCTTTCGTGGTTTTTGGCCGCGCTACGGAGCATTGATGGCCCGCCGATATCAATGTTCTCGATGGCTTCATGGAGAGAGACGTCCGGTTTAGCCACCGTTTGCTCGAAAGGATAAAGATTGACCACCACCAAATCGATCGGCGGGATTTGGTGTGTCTGGGCGGCAGCTTCGTGCGTGGCATTGCCGCGGATGTAAAGTAATCCGCCATGAATTTTAGGGTGCAGTGTTTTGACACGCCCATCCATCATTTCAGGAAAACCGGTGTAGGTGCTCAAATCGGTTACCTGAAGCCCGGAATCGCGTAAGGATTTGGCTGTGCCGCCAGTTGAAATAAGTTGAACACCAGCCTGCGCCAGGGCTTGAGCCAGGGGAAGCAGTCCGGTTTTATCTGAAACTGAAAGCAGCGCACGTTGAATTTTTGCCATAGAGTGGTTAAAATCTTCCAAATCAAGGGGTGGAGTCAACCGACAAATCCACTGGCGAATTCGAGCTTGCCAATATACCTTTGGATTTGTCAGATTATCCGCCCGCTTGGGATGCGCGGTTAGCTCAGTGGTAGAGCATTACCTTGACACGGTAGGGGTCAGAGGTTCGAAACCTCTACCGCGCACCATTTTAAGTCCTCCCGGGTTTTTAGTTCCGACCAGGAATTCCATCGAGGCGACCTCGAGGAAAACTCTTGCCGGCACATCTCGATTTCACTCACATCGGTTTCCCCGACCTAAAATCCAAAGAACACCACCATTGAAAATAGTTGGAATAACTGTCCAGTCTGATTTGAGAGCCGGTTGACGCGGTGCCTGATCTCTTTTTCAACCAGCAAAAATTTCGGGAGGAATATAAATCCAGGTGGGACTTCACGGGGAAGGCCTGTGCACTTGGCGACGTCTACTCTGTAACCAACCCAAGTTGGCCGCCGTCCAAAAGTAATCAATTCAATTGCAGTAGGTTGATGTGCGGGGGCATAATGCGGCTAATCTTTTTATCTCCCAGTGAACTTTGAAAATTATAAAAAATAAAATGCTGTTATACGATGACTTCCCAGGATCTTTTACTTCGGATTTTAAATAAACTTTTCCTCGGCCTTGCAGCCGCAGGAATATTTTTTGGGGTAATGGGCAGAAGCCGAGCAGCAGAGAGGCCAAATATCGTCCTGATTTTGGCTGATGATTTGGGGTATGGAGATGTCAGTTGCTATGGGGCCACGAAAGTTCAAACCCCGAACATCGACAAAGTGGCCGAGAGCGGGCTCCGTTTCCTGGACGCCCATTCGTCATCGGCGACCTGTACGCCTTCGCGCTATGCCTTGCTGACGGGAGAATACCCATGGCGCAAAAAGGGAACCGGCATATTACCTGGGGACGCGAATTTAATCATCAAGCCGGGTTCGACCACACTGCCCGAAATGCTTCGCAAAGGTGGTTATAAAACCGGCGCAGTGGGCAAGTGGCACCTGGGTTTGGGCGATGGCGAAATCGACTGGAACACGGAAATCAAGCCGGGCCCATTGGAGATAGGTTTTGACTACTCTTTTATTATGCCGGCAACGGCCGACCGGGTGCCTTGCGTATTTGTGGAAAATCATCGCGTCGTGGATCTGGATGCCAAAGACCCGATTCAAGTCAGTTTCAAGGAAAAGGTTGGATCGGATCCCACAGGCCAGGAACACCCTGAACTGTTGAAGATGCGACCGAGTCATGGGCATGACATGACCATTGTGAATGGTATCAGCCGCATTGGTTATATGAGTGGTGGCAAATCGGCGCGCTGGGTCGACGAGGAACTGGCGCAAACCCTGACGAAGCAGGCCGTGGGTTTTATTGAAAAAAATAAAGATGGCCCTTTCTTTTTGTACTTCGCCACGCATGACATTCACGTTCCCCGCGTTCCAAATGCCAGGTTTGCCGGGAAGAGTGGAATGGGACCTCGCGGCGACGTGATTTTGCAGTTTGACTGGACAGTTGGTGAAATTGTCAAAACGCTCAGGCAGCTAAAGCTCGAGGATAACACCATATTGATTGTCACAAGCGACAATGGTCCCGTGGTGGATGATGGCTATCAGGATCAAGCCCGTGAAAAACTGAACGGACATCGTCCGGCGGGGCCATTACGCGGCGGAAAGTATAGCGCGTTTGAAGGTGGCACACGAGTGCCGTTCATATTGAGCTGGCCTGGCCACGTAAAATCTGGCGTCTCCGATGCCTTAATTTGCCAGATTGATTTCCTCGCGTCGTTTGCACAATTGACCGGCTGTCGTTTAAATCAAGCAGATGGCCCGGATAGCTTGAATATTTTGCCAGCTTTCGTGGGAGATTCAAAGATGGGCCGCGACTACGTGGTTGAGCATGCATTCGTACTGGCCTTGCGGAAGGGTAATCAAAAGTTTATTGAGCCTGGCAAAGGACCTAAATTCTCCAAGCCCACTGCAACGGAAACAGGAATTGATCCGGATGGATTATTTTATGATTTAACAGACGACATCGGTGAAACAAACAATTTGTCGATTCAGGTATCTGAAAAGGCAAAACAGTACCAGGCAGAACTTGAAAAATTGCGGAAGGAGGGGAGAAGCCGCCCATGAGAATGAAAATAATGAAAACAGCCGTAGAGCGCATTGTTTTCGGAGGTAATTTGGTTTGGGCGTTACTCCTGACCAGCCTTTGTGCCACGCGGGTTCATGCAGCGGACAGGCCAAATTTTGTCTTTATTCTCGCCGATGATCTGGGCTGGAAGGATGTCGGCTTCAATGGGAGTACTTTTTACGAAACCCCCAATCTGGACCGGCTTGCACGGGAAGGGATGCGGTTCACGGATGCCTATGCCGCTTGTTCAGTTTGTTCTCCGACACGAGCCAGCATCATGACTGGCAAATACCCTGCAAGATTGCATCTGACAGACTGGCTGCCGGGCCGGCCGGACAAGCCCGATCAAATCTTGAAGCATCCTAAAATTATAACAGAGCTGCCAGCCGCTGAAATCACTTTGGCGAAAGCGTTGCAGGAAGGGGGATATAAAACGGCATTCATCGGAAAGTGGCATCTCGGCGGGCTGGGACATTGGCCGGAACAAGCTGGTTTCGATATTAATATTGGCGGATGCGGGATGGGGCATCCCAGTTCTTATTTCAGCCCTTATAAAAATCCAACACTCAAAGATGGACCCGTTGGCGAATACCTTGCCGATCGATTGACAGACGAAGCGGTGAAATTTATTGAGAACACGAAGGGCACACCTTTTTTGCTCTATTTGTCACATTATTCGGTGCATACTCCGCTACAGGCAAAGAAAGGGTTGATTGAAAAATACCAGAAGAAGGTGATGCAATTGCCGCCAACGAAAGGGCCTGAGTTCGTTACTGAAGGAAATACCAACGCGCGGCAAGTGCAGAACCAGCCGATTTATGCCGCGATGATGCAAAGCCTGGATGAAAGTGTGGGGCGAGTTTTGGATAAATTGAAAGAGCTGGGTTTGGATAAGAACACGGTGATTATATTCACTTCTGACAATGGAGGCCTTTCGACTGCAGAAGGAGCTCCCACGTCAAATATGCCGTTGCGCGCGGGGAAAGGCTGGCCATATGAAGGCGGCGTTCGCGAACCTTTGGTGGTAAAATGGCCGGGTGTCACAAAAGCAGCCAGTGTTAGCGATCACCAGGTAATGAGCACGGATTATTATCCAACGTTGCTGGAAATAGCGGGGTTGCCTGCCCGTCCCGAACAACATCTGGACGGGATAAGTTTCACTCCCGCGTTGAGAGGAAAGGAAATGGGTGAGCGCCCGCTGTTCTGGCATTATCCACACTACAGCAATCAGGGCGGGGCTCCGAGCAGTTCCATTAGGAAAGGTGACTGGAAGCTGATTGAGTGGTATGAGGAGAATCGAATAGAGCTTTTTAACCTCCGCCTGGATGTGGGAGAGAAAAACGACCTGGCATCAACTTCTGCATTGAAACGTGAGGAGCTTAAAAGCGAGTTGCAAGCCTGGCGCGCGAGCGTAAAAGCTGATATGCCATTGCCAAATCCAAACTTTGACCCCAAAGCGGATGGGCCATTCAAACGCAAAATCCTCACGGGTAAATAGGTGAATTCTTAACCACAAAGTTTGACATATTCTTTACTGCTCGAGGTTTCTCAAATTTCTTTTTGCAGTCTCTTGCGTAAGCTTGAATACCCAGGAACATGGTTATGTGACCTATTGTCTGATGATCTGAGTTCCGCAAGAATTATGCGAATTTGGAAGGTTTTGAATGATCGGTTTGAACCCATTGTGGTGCATTAATTTAAAAGCCATTCTCCGTAATTTTACGGCCTAAATCTCCGTAATGAAGCCGATTTGCTTTTGAGGCCTGCTCTGTTACATTCCTACCACGAATTCACCATGATTTTGTGAACAGTTCCTCTTACGAGGTGTCCATTATCAGGTATTTGTTCACTCGGTGGCAAACACTGTAACTAACGTAATATGAAGATAAAAATTTCTCGTTCCTCCGGTTTTACGCTGGTGGAGATCATGATTGTGGTGGCCATTATCGGGCTGCTGGCCACCATTGCCATTCCCAACTTTGTGCGCGCCCGCCTGAAGGCGCAACAAACCAGCTGCATCAGCAATCTCAAGCAGATTGATGGCGCCAAGCAACAGTGGGCCTTGGAGAACAAGGCGGCCGGCAACGCCACGCCGAACCTGGCCAATGTGCAGGCCTACCTGGGACGCGGCACCGCCAGCACGGCCCCGGTTTGCCCTTCGGACTCGGGCAACAGCTTTGCCACCAGCTACGAGCTTAACGACCTGCAGACCCCGCCGGCCTGCAAGATCCTGCCCGGCAGCCCGGGCGACGGCACCGGTCACAATATCCAATAGGCTTTTCCTTTCAGCGGTTTGGGTTCAAAGGCTTGGGAGTAAATTCCCAAGCCTTTGTTTTTAAGCGTGAGATAAGAGATACGAGATAAGAGGCATTAACGGTTAAGAACCCGCAGCTTGGACTTGCCGAGTGGATAAGGAGTTGGCATCTTTGCGGCAGGATGCGCGAGTGGTGAAATGGCAGACACGCCAGACTTAGGATCTGGTCCCGTAAGGGGTGGAGGTTCAAGTCCTCTCTCGCGCACCATTAATTTCTGCCCAAAGAATTCAACATTAACCTGCCAGGTCCATCCTTCCAAGGCGGGAGAATGACCTGATATACCGAATGCCAAAATTAATTTCCGGAATGGGGGAAAAGAACCGGAATGAAAGGAGGCAATAAGCCTGATGAAAGTGGAGACTGAAAAAGCCAGGGCCTTGGGGAGGAGAAAATTCATTAGTCCTTGAGAGCAGGGTGCTTTTGGCTTGAGGCGGCGTTGTCGGCCTGGTCGCTATCTACGGATAGCGCCTGCGGCCTCCGCCTTGCCTCAAACCAAAATCCCTCCTGCCATTCGGAAATTTCTTTCGGCATTCGGTATAGAAACAATCGCCTTCCAAAACGTCCGAATCTGTTTTGCGGGCGATGTTGCCTGTGAGCAGGAGATATGGGGTTGAGTAATCAACCAGTGCATCAAAACACCGAAGCTAAGGAAGCAGCATTCAGACAGGCGGCAGATGCAATGAAAGCTAGTCCTTAGCCCAGAAGTCCAGGACGAAGGCATCGCCAATCAACGGAAGTGCAAACTCGACGAATTTTTTGTGCTCAGGATGAACGAGGTAGGCGTCGCGATCCTTTTCGCTGCCAAAGGTGACCAGAAAGCAATGAGTAAAACCTTTGTCCAATTTTTCGGGACTGACATTGGTGCCCCATTCGATTGATTGGACGTGAGGAATCTTTTTCTTCAAGTCGCGAAAAGCATCCTCCACTTGTTTGATCTGTTCCTTCGTGGTTGTGTCCTTGAACTTGAAAGAAACCACGTGGCGCAGTTTTTCCTTTTGTGGCGCAGCGTCGGCGGCGAACGCGGTCAAGGCAAGTCCGAGGAAGGCAACAGAGCAGAGAGTAAAAATATTCATAGTTGGAAACAAGGGCGGACCGAAAATATTCCCTCCGGGGACTCGGCGCAAGCTCGATGATGGCGACCCCGGGTTGGAAATGGATGCGAGATCGAGAACTGAAGAGTGCTTCGGCAATGTCATTTTGAAGAGACATGCAAAAAAACTGTGCACTCATTAATTATCAGTAATGCAAATTTTGAGGTTGAGAGCAGTGTCCCAGTTTTGGGCAAGCAGGGTATTCAGCATTGTGAAGCGCGGAATCCTGTCGTAGGTCTCTACGAGAGTGGACAAATGCTGGACAGCTTGTGCAAGATTTTCAGCGAGCCCGCGGGTGGTTGCATTTTTTTCGAATTCCGGGATGTCAAAGAACAAGCAGGCACGTTTGTTGCTTTAGAGCTGTTCCATGACCGAAAAACTTGGAATGCGAACAGCCCTTTGGGGATGCATGACAGGTTTTTTTCTTGTTTCGGGGACGGGCATTGGAGCTGCCGACGCACCGGTTACAAGCGATCAGATTTTGCAGTTACAAAGGCAAAATGAGGCTTTACAGGAGCAGTTACGCAAGCAGCAGCAATTGATTGATTCCCTCACTCACAAGGTGGCGGAGATTCAGGAGGTTAATGCGACCCACGATCGTCAAATCACTGATTTAAAAGAAAAAGAGGGAAGTGATACGCCTGCACAATCCGGCGGGTCCATTCACTTTGGCAAAGTGCAAATAGGGGGCGAAGGCGGGGTGGCCTTTTTTCATTCGGAAAGCCATGGATCCACTCCCAATGCCGAGTTTCGTATCGATGAAGCAAAACTGTTTGTAGACGCTCCCATTTGGAACAACGTTTATTTCTTTGGTGAGCTGAATCTTGCCGCCCGCGATGAGAACGATCTGGATGTGCGCGTGGGAGAACTTTATCTCGATTGGGAGAATTTGTCCCAAATCTGGGGGCAGGACCGTCAGGTCAATTTGAGACTGGGGCGGTTCTACATTCCCTTTGGCGAGGAATACCTTTATCGATACGCCATTGATAATCCCCTCATTTCACATTCCTTGAGTGACATTTGGGGGGTGGATGAAGGGGTGGAACTTTACGGGAGCTTGGGGAAGTTCAGCTATGTGGCCGCGGTACAGAACGGAGGAATCGCAACTACCCGTGACTTCAATGCGGACAAAGCCGTGGTTGGACGCTTTGGATACGATCCCGCCAGGTGGCTGCACGTGAGCGTGAGCGGCATGCGGACCGGTGATCTGGACGCCAACAAGGATTCGCTCTCAGAAATGTGGTTTGGCAATGGGTGGATTCGGTCGATTGGCTCAACCCAAACGACGCGCTTCCATGCAAATCTGGCGGAGGGAGATGTGGTGATGACCTTTTCAGGACTTCAACTCAGAGGGGCCGGAGGCTACCTCAACTATGCAGACAATGATCCTGCCGGCCGAAATCATCGTGATGTTTACTACTACTATGTTGAGGGTGTTAAGGACATCACTCGCAAATTCTACGGTGCGGCTCGCTTCAGCCAGATGTTTGCAACCGGCGGATTTCCAATTGTGGGCAATGGCGACGTGGGCACCTTCATGTTCGGGCGCCTGACGACGGATTACTGGCGTTTGAGCCTGGGGTTGGGTTATCACTTTAGTCCAAACCTTTTAGCGAAAGGAGAATATTCCTTTAATCAAGGCAAGGAATTGGACGGGGAGAAACGAACTCATGAAAACGTTTTCGCATTGGAGGCCGCATTCAGATTCTAACCATGAAACGTTTTATCCTTTTTCTTTTAATTGGCGAATTTGTGGCCGGGACTTTGAAGGCAGGCACAATCGTCGGCACCGTGCACGCTGAAGGGAGAGCGGAAGCCGGGCAAAGCATGCAAGGGGGCAAATACGACAGCCACGCTTTGAAACATGCTGAAAAAGTTGATTACGCGGGAATGAGAGATTTCGTGATCTACATTGAAGGGCTGGTAGGCACCAATCAAGCTGCCCCTTCCAAGCCGGTGCAAGTGGTTACTCAAAAGAGGGTGTCACAGAAGGGGGCCACCTTTGCGCCGCATGTTCTTCCAATCGTGAAGAATACCACCGTGGAATGGCCCAACAATGATGATATTCTGCATAATGTCTTCTCCTATTCCGAGGCGAAGCCGTTTGATCTTGATCTGTATGGCAAGGGAGAGAGCAAGCACGTGTTGTTCGACACGGTTGGTCAGGTGGATGTGTTCTGCTCCATCCATTCCAGCATGAGTTGTGTGGTGCTGGTGTTGGAAAATCCCTACTTCGCAACCAGTGAAAAAGGGACGTATAGAATCACCGATGTCCCTGCTGGAACCTATAAGCTGGTTGCCTGGCATGAACGCATGCCCAAGGAATATAAGACGATCACTGTCCCCGAAAATGGAGAGGTGAAGCTGGACTTCACCCTAGGAATTAAAAATTTACCCAAGTATTAGCAGTCATGAGCATACCGTCGCTAAAGGCGCAAATCAGTTTTCAGGCAAAAGTTTTGGTGCCGGTGGTTACCGTGATGGTGCTGCTGATTGCCATCACCACGTGGATTGTCAACCACCACATCACAACACAACTGCACACGCAAACAGCCATGCAGTTGGACACGGCCGGCAAAGTCTTTACCAATACCCAGGTCATTCTGGCTACGAACCTGTTGTCTCGTTATCGCAACGTAGTCAAAGAACCACGGGTAAAGGCGGTGGTTGCCAGAATCAGTTCCCAGGACTCTGCGGCGCTCAAGACCTTGAATGTTTTATTGGATGATCTGATCCGGGAGGATGGGGACGCGAAGATAGCCATTTGTACTACTCAGGACGGCAAAAGATATGGCGGGGCGAGCGTCTATCCCAAACTGGGCCTGTCTGAATTCGAAGCTGCAAGCAGAGCGGTCATACAACGGGCGTTGGACGGCGGGGCGGCTGTGGAGACGATCCGTGTCGGGGGAACTTTCTTTGATGTGGTATCGATTCCAGCCAAAGGGGCAGGTGATGCTGTGGGCGCGATTACCTTTGGCATTGAAATTGGGAATACTCTGGCCCTTCAAGTCGAGCAATTAACCGGCAGCAAGATCGTCTTTCTGGCGGAGGATCAGATCGTCGCCTCCAGCCTCACAAAATCGGAGTTGAGTCCATCCATGGTTGCAAAATTTAAACAATTGTCCAACGACACAGATGAGGCCGGATCATCGGCCAAGGAAATTGCCATAAATAATGAGCATTACCTGTGCAGAGTCGGACATTTCGGTTCAATTAATGGAGGAGGGAAGCTTGGATACATTCTGCTTTCTTCCTACGAGCAATCTTTGGCAACGCTTCAGTCGACGCAAAGCCTGCTGATGTTTGTCAGTCTGGTCGGCATTTTGGTGGGAATCCTTGCGGTTTGGCTCTGCATTCGGACCGTTACGAAACCCCTTCGTCAGTTGCGTGCGAGTGCTGAAGCGGTGGGCCGTGGAGATTTTTCAAAACACGTGGAAGTCACTTCCAAGGATGAATATGGCGAACTGGCTGCGGTATTCAATCAAATGATTGAGAACGTGAAGACATCACGCGAACAATTGGAAAAAACCGTGGAAACCCTTAAAGCCACTCAGAACCAGTTGATCCAAAGTGAGAAGCTTTCAGGCATCGGCGAATTTGTGGCGGGTGTGGCGCACGAGCTGAATAACCCGCTTACGTCGGTGATGGGTTTTGCCGAGATTCTTCAACAATCCGAGTTGCCGGAGCAGCATCGACGCTTTCTCGACATGATTTTCAAGAGCGCCAAGCGCTGTCAAAAGATTGTGGCCGGTTTGTTAAGCTTTGCCCGTAAACATCTGCCGGAGCGGAAGGTGTTGAGCGTTAATACGGTTTTGGAATCGGCCATTGAGATTGTGCAGTATCAACTGCGCACCAGCAATATTGAGGTGATCACCGCATTGGACCCGAACCTCCCGCCAACCCTCGTAGATCAACATCAGATGCAACAAGTATTTTTAAATATAATAAATAATGCGCGCCAGGCGATGGAGGTGCGTCAGACCAGGGGCCGGATTTGCATCACCAGCCAGGTGGTGGATGATCGTGTGCGAGTTATCTTTCAAGACAATGGTCCGGGCATTTCCGCTGACAATTTGAAGAAGCTGTTTGTTCCGTTTTTTACGACCAAGGAGGTTGGCAAGGGAACAGGGCTGGGCTTAAGCATCTGCTATGGCATTGTGACGGAGCATGGAGGCACCATCACGCCGCAGAGCAAACACGGTGAAGGCGCAAGCTTTACCATTGATTTGCCCATTACGCGGGATTTCGCGGCCAAGCCCGAAGCAGTGGCGGTTCTGCCACAGACGCAGCCAACCAAGGAAGGTTTAGGCAAGCGGGTGCTGGTTGTTGATGACGAGGATTCAATTTTGCAAATGATTAAAGAGGCATTGACACTCAATGGTTACCAGGTGGATGTGGCACGTGATGGCGAAACGGCTTTGTCTTGCATGGCCAACTGCCGCTACGACCTGGCGTTATGCGACTGGAAAATGCCCGGGTTGAACGGCCAGGAGGTTTACGAAAAGTTGCGCGAAAAGAATCCAGAGATGTCTCGCAGATTGATTTTTATCACCGGTGATGTGGTAAACGAGAAAGCCCAGGAATACCTGAAATCCCGGGATAAAATATGTCTTTCCAAGCCGTTTACCCTGGCGGAATTCCGCGCGGCCATCACCAGGGTCTTGACGGCTGCATAATTCATTGTTCAGGCGCACAGGTCGGTAACCTGGGACAATAATGTTGGCGGATTCCATTTAGTGGAAGATAGGCTATGATTCTTCCGAAATGCATAGCAGCATCAATTCAAAACCCTCCCGAGGCACCGCCGGTAATCCAGCCAACCGGTTTGAAAAAATCCATTTGGAACGGGATGCAGATTGGAATCCGGAGGAGGATGCCTTACCCAGAACCCAGTTTTTGAAGGATACCTCCAGCACGATCATTACCAATAACGACAGTCCGGATGTGGGGTTCGAAGCGAGCGTGAACGCTTATCGTGGTTGCGAGCACGGGTGCATTTATTGTTATGCCCGGCCCACGCATGAGTATTTGGGGTTTTCAGCCGGCCTTGATTTTGAAACCCGCATCATGGTGAAACTGGATGCGGCCAAACTGCTGAGGGCGGAACTGGCTGCTCCAAAATGGCAGCCCAAAGTATTGGCCATGAGCGGTGTGACCGATTGTTATCAACCGGTGGAGCGTCGCTTGAAACTAACCCGCCAGTGTTTGGAGGTCTTGCGGGATTTTCGCAACCCGGTGGCGATTATTACCAAGAATCATTTGGTGACACGCGACATTGATTTGTTATCGGAAATGGCACGTTATCAGGCGGCGGTGGTTTTTATCTCGGTGACATCATTAGACACAGAACTCAGAAAAGTGATGGAGCCACGCACCTCGCCTCCGGCCAGCAGGCTGGCTGCGATCGAGGCGTTGAGCAAGGCGGGAATTCCCACGGGTATTCTGGTTTCACCCATCATTCCTGGACTCACCGACCACGAGATTCCTGCGATCATTTCCGCGGCGGTCAAGGTGGGGGCAAAATTTGCAGGTTATGTAACCCTGCGTCTGCCTCTGGCGGTAGCACCGTTGTTTGAAGAATGGCTGGAACGCCACTTTCCAGATCGCAAAGAAAAGGTTTTGAATCGAATACGTGCCCTACGTGGGGGTAAGCTCAATGACTCGCAATTTGGGTCACGCATGCGTGGTGAGGGATTATTTGCCGACCAGATTGAAGCGCTCTTCACGGTGGCGCGGCGCAAGGCGGGGATTGAAGGAAATCAACCTGATCTTTCCACGGCCGCGTTTCGGCGCGTCGAGAAGGATCAGTTGTCACTCTTTGACTAAACGCTCCTTATCGAGGTCGGGATGTTTTTTATGGAAGTCTGTGGAATCCTGATAAGCTTTGGCAATTTCGAGAATTTCAGCTTCTTTGAACAGATTGCCAATAAAACAAATGCTCGTAGGAGTGCCAGCCTTGGAGAAGCCATTGGGCACGACGACGCATGGATGACCGGTGAGATTGGTGAGCAATTCGCTGTCGCCGGCAAGTGAAGGCGCAACGAAAACATCGACGTCCTTCAGAACGCGAGCGGTTTCCTGAATCAGGAGGTAGCGGACACGAGTAGCCTGGATGTACTCTACTGCCGGGAAGAGACGTGCCTCACGAAAAGCATTGGGCCATGTATGTTGACCCTGACGTTTCATGAGATCATCGCGACCGCTGATGGTGAGATCATCAAAAGCGGCGGCCCCTTCCACAGAGATGACGAATGAGATGTCGTGAATCGGAAGTTTTGGAAGTTCGATAGGAACGAGGGTCGCCCCGAGCGAACGAAGCTTCGCGAGAGTCGCGGCATCATTTTCTTTACGCTCGCCTTTTTCATTTTCAAAATCCTTCTTCAAGTAGGCGATGCGAAGTTTCTGCCACCGGGCTTTGGCTTCATAATTGAAGGGAAGATCGCACAGAGTCTGGTCGATGCCGTCCGGGCCGTAGATAGTGTTGAATACAATGGCGCAATCTTCGACTGTGCGGCAAATGGGACCAAGTTTATCCATCGACCAGGTCAAGGCCATCGCCCCAGTGCGGCTGATTCGACCATAAGAGGGGCGCAGGCCTGTGATGCCGCAACGGTCACAAGGAGAGATGATGGAGCCATGCGTTTCAGAACCGATGGCGAAGGGAACAAGACCGGCGGAGGTGGCGGCTGCCGGACCAGCAGAGGAACCGCTGGAGCCGTCTTTAAGATTCCAAGGGTTGCGTGTCATGCCGCCATACCAAACTTCACCCCACGCGAGTTCACCCATGCTGAGTTTGGCGACGAGAATGGCACCGGCGTCCTGAAGTCGTTTTACAACGGTGGCGTCCTCGTCGATAATTTGGTTCTTATATGGAGCAGTTCCCCACGTGGTGGGAATACCTTTGGTCGTGAGCAGGTCTTTTACCCCGAACGGAATGCCATGGAGCGGACCGCGGTATTTTCCGGCGGCAATTTCCTTGTCAGCCTGCCGCGCTTGCTGCAGGGCCAGGCTTTCGGTAAGCGTGACGATGCATTCCAGCTTGGGGCCGTAGCGTTTCAATCGCTCCAGGAAGAAGCTCGTGAGTTGAACAGAGGTTATCTGGCGGGATTTAATCAATGCACCCAGTTCACCAATGGAATAATAAGCCAGTTCATCCATGTTTTTCGGCAGCTGCACCTTTCCCGGCGAGGCTGGCTTGAATTTTTTGCGGTGCACATCAAATTTTGCGCCGACTGGAATTGGGTTGAACAACATTGCCGAAGGAACGGCGTTGGAGAGGGGAAATTTTCGCAGCACCTCATACGAGGCAACCTGGTCCCGGAGTCCGGGAAGCATGAGTCGATATTTGGCATCTGAGAACTGCAAGCCAGTCAACCTGGCCGCCTGAGTAACGGTTTCCACGGTAATGGAGTTGGTATCTGCATCGGCGAATGACGAAGTCGCGCCGCAGAGGATACTTAGGAGGATGAGTGGCATCAGTTGACGCATATGGCTGCTATTGGGACAAACGGGGGTGAAACTGGCAATGGGAAATTTGCTCAAATTAAAGTGTTCCCAATTTAATTCGTTCGTGGTGCAATCCTGCCGAGATTGATGAAAACGAGATGTGCTTGGGCAAAAAGTGAATTGATGGTCTGCTATCATGACGAGGAATGGGGCGTGCCGGAGCATGATGACAGGAAATTATTTGAGTTCATCGTGCTGGAAGGGGCGCAGGCGGGTCTCAGTTGGAACACTATTTTACAGAAGCGTGAGCATTATCGAAAAGTCTTCGATCAGTTCGATCCTCTATTGGTTGCAAAGTATGAGGAACGAAAGGTAGAGCAGCTTTTGGCTGATCCGGGCATTGTTCGTAACCGGCTGAAAATTGCGTCCACCATCACCAATGCAAAGGCATTTCTCGCCGTGCAAAAGGAATTTGGCTCCTTTGATAAGTACATCTGGCAATTCGTGGGAGGCAAACCGATACTCAACGCGTGGCCCACAACGAAGGAGATTCCAGCCCGAACGGCGGAATCGGACGCGATGAGCAAGGATTTGCTGAAGCGAGGGTTTAAATTCGTCGGGTCCACCATTTGTTATGCCTTTATGCAGGCGACCGGGATGGTGAATGATCACACGACAGATTGTTTTAAATTCAAGAAGCGCAAATAACATGAAGCCACACCTTAAGCATCGTAGGACCAAAGGATTGAAGTACGTTCCGCTCAACGAGAAGCTTTATACCTACCTGATTGACGCGCGCAGTCGGGAGGGGGACGCCGTGTTGAATGCATTGCGGGCGGAAACGCAAAAGAAATTTGAGGCAGATTCCCATATGTCCATTGGACGAGATCAGGGAAGTTTCATGACCATGTTGGTGGCCGCGATTGGCGCCAAACACGCCATCGAGATAGGGACCTTCACAGGTTACAGCTCCATCTGCATTGCGCGCGGTTTGCCGGAGCGCGGCAAATTGCTCTGCCTGGATGCCAGCGAGGAGTGGACCAATGTTGCCCGCAAGTATTGGAAGAAAGCCGGCGTGGATAAAAAAATTGAACTGAGACTGGGACCTGGGGCTGATTCGTTAAAGAAATTAGAGCCGGGGATCAAATTCGACTTCGCTTTCTTCGATGCAGACAAGCCGGGTTATGACACTTATTACGAATTAGTGCTTCCCAGAATGCGTTCCGGCGGGTTGATATTATTTGATAACATGCTCTGGGGCGGAAGGCTGGGGACCAAGCGACGCATCAAACATCCGAACGGGAAGGCGATTGATAAGTTGAACCGCAAGCTGGCCAAAGACAAACGAGTGCAATCAGTGCTGCTTTCCATTGGGGACGGCGTGCATATGTGCCGCGTATTGGGTTAGCGAAGTCGGTACAGGAAAAAGGGACCTTTGCAGGTCCCTCGTTCGTTATGGATTCCGACTACTGAGATTGATTACTTGCCATTCTGCGAGTGAGGCACGGTTACCGTCAACACTTTTGGGGCCGAAGTATTACCGGCTGCATCGGTTGCCTGGACGGTAACTGAGTATATCCGGCCCTTGCCTTTTCCAGAGCGTTCCGCACGCAATTGAACGCAATGATCACCGGTGATGATCCAGTCCGGCGCGGTATTGCCGCTGCCATTGCCGCCCTTGCCATTGTCTTTGCCCTTCGGATCGTTCTTTTTTGTATCATCATTGCCGCTTCCCACTGGTTCATTGCTCTCGACAGAAATGATTTTCCAAGTGGCGGAGCCGCAGGTATCGAGCGCACGGATCTTGATGTCGATAGGGATCAGCTTGTGATTGGGCGGCCAGAGCACCTTGGGACTCACGGTGCATCCACTGATTACAGGAGGTGTGGTATCCTGCACTACAATAGTGCTGGAGCAGGAGGTGGAATTACCGGCAGTATCGGAGACGGCAATTCCAACCATGTTGGTGCCCAGATCGAAGCTGGCTGCCAGGACTACGTCGACTCCATTGGTCGTGCCACCGGCCGCGATGTTGTTGGTTTGAACGGGCGAACCATTCAGGCTCCAAATCACCTGCAAAGCATCTCCCTCAGCGTCGGATACATGAGCTGTCAGGTTGATCGGTTGGCCGTTGCATTCGACCGTGGCATCCCCGGGACAGAGCAGCACAGGGGCTGTGTTGCTGACCAAGGCTGGTATCAACTGAGCACGGAGTTCTCCGTCAGGATTTGCCGTGGTATGAATCTCGATATAATCAAGTCCCGCGAGAAGATTGGACGATTGTTCGGAGTTCATACCCAAGGAGCCGTAAACTGTGCCGCCTTTGGAAGGATCTATAGACGGGAACAAAAAGGGCGTCAGGTCAAATTGAACACCGGCGTTTTCAAATGCGGAAGCAGGTCCATGAATGTGGACGGAGGAAGCCGGGCCAGTAAGATCACTGAATCCCGCAGCGGAACCATAGCCGAAATTAAATTTCAGAGTGGCGGCTGTGGTATCAAAGCAGATGCCTCCAGAGATTTTGTCCCCGGCACCCGTGCTGTTGGTTACTGCTGGAACTGCATTAGAAGGATTCAGGCCGTTTGGTCCCAAAGTGAATTTTACGATATCGGCATGAGAGATGAGTACCGAGGAGGTGAGTAGGAGCAGAGTAGCCGCTTGTTTCATAATCCGTACGTTTTAGTTAGGGTTTTCAACGACGGCAAAGTGTTTCCATAAACCGGGCATTTCCAGTATGGGGTGAATACCTACGTACTTAAAACGTGGAAAACCGGCTCCAAACGTCTCAGGCTTTTTTTCGTAGCGTCAGGATGGTTGCTCCCCAGCCACCAAATTGTGGATGATCGAGCGAATAGGAAATGACTTCAGGATGTTTGCCAAGAATGGAGTGAACCGTGCGACGGAGGTTGCCGCTGCCTTTGCCATGAATGATGCGGACTTGCAGAATGCCACGCTCCTGACAGGCGGCGAGGTAGTCAAGAACAAGGTCTTTGATCTCGCGCGGTCGAAAGGTGTGCAGATCCAAAACTCCGTCGATCGGCAGTTGGACAGGTTCGTTTTCGTCCATGATCAAATATGGTGAATGGCTGGGGACTAAACAAGTTTTCGTGCTTTAAACGTTTCCATTAAATCATCAAAATATGGCTATGAACATTCGCACAGCCAATTTGAGTGATGCAGAGGTGGTTGCTGATTTTAACCTGCGGCTGGCATGGGAATCTGAGCACCTGAAGCTCGCACCGGAGACCGTGCGGAAAGGGGTGGGGGCGTTGCTGAAAGCTGCGGCCAAAGGGGTTTACTTCGTTGCCGAAGAGACGGGAGCGGGAGTCGTTGGGCAAACATTGGTCACTTACGAATGGAGCGATTGGCGCAATGGAAATATCTGGTGGATACAGAGTGTTTTCGTGAAGGAAGAGTTTCGGGGCCAGGGAGTGTTCAAAGCGCTATTTGAGCACGTGGAGCGGTTGGCGAAGGAATCAGGAGAGGTGTGTTCGTTGCGGTTGTATGTGGAAAAGGAGAACAGCAGGGCGCACCGGGCGTACTCCAAGCTCGGGATGGAGGAGACGCACTATCGAATTTTTGAGAAGGCGATTCGCTAAATTCCCTAGTCGGGAGGCCCTGATTCTGGTTAAAAGTCTAATGCTACACATTTGATCGATGAAGAAACTGGCCACTACATTGTTTTGGCTCATCCTGGCGATTGCTGGAGGATGGGCCTATGCGACTTTGGCGTTCCATCGCGGGGAAGCGCTCAATTCGATTTACATCCTCATTGCTGCGGTTTGCACTTATGCGATTGGTTACCGGTTTTATTCCAAATGGATCGCGGCGAGTGTTTTGATGTTGAATGACCGGCGGGCAACGCCTTGTGAGGTGCATGATGACGGCAAGGATTTCGTGAAGACCAACAAGTGGATTGTCTTTGGCCATCATTTTGCGGCGATCTCTGGACCGGGGCCATTGGTCGGGCCGGTATTGGCAGCGCAGTTCGGGTATCTGCCCGGGACATTGTGGATTTTGATTGGTGTCGTGCTGGGAGGGGCGGTGCAGGATTTCGTTATTCTGTTCAGTTCCATGCGGCGCAATGGGAAATCGCTTGGACAAATGGTGAAGGAGGAGTTGAACTCCGCGGCGGGATACGTCGCGATGATCGCGATTCTGGCAATCATGATTATTTTGCTGGCCGTGCTGGCATTGGTGGTGGTGAGGACGCTGGCGGAAAGTCCGTGGGGTGTATTCACGGTGGGAGCCACCATTCCAATTGCAATGTTCATGGGCGGATACATGCGCTTCGTGCGGGTGGGGAAGGTGATGGAGGCATCAGTGTTTGGTGTCGCTTTGCTTTTGCTGGCGGTTTGGGGTGGACGGTTTGTGCACGGAGATGCGTATTGGAGTTCGGTGTTTACCATGAGCGCCATGAATCTGGCGTGGACGATTCTTATTTATGGTCTGGCGGCGAGTGTGTTGCCCGTCTGGCTGCTGTTGGCGCCGCGCGATTATTTAAGCACGTTCATGAAGTTGGGGACGATTTTTGCGTTGGTGGTGGGAATTTTTTTGGTGTTGCCCAAATTGCATATGCCGGCGCTTACGCACTTTGTGGATGGGTCAGGACCAGTGGTGCCTGGCAAGATTTTTCCATTTTGTTTCATTACGATTGCCTGTGGGGCGATCAGTGGTTTCCATACATTGATCGCGAGTGGGACCACGCCGAAAATCATCACGCGGGAAGGTTATGCACGGCCGATTGGTTATGGCGCAATGTGTCTGGAATCGCTGGTGGCGATCATGGCGCTGGTGGCGGCATGCACACTGGATCCTGGCGTTTACCTGAGCATGAATGTGCCAGGACCCGCTGAAGCCACGGTGGCAAAAGTAAGTGCGTGGGGTTTTCCAGTTACAGTGGATCACATGCAGGAACTAGCCGTTCAGAGCGGGGAGAAGACGCTGTTTGGTCGCACGGGCGGAGCCTCGACGCTGGCGGTGGGGATGTCGCAGATACTTTCGAAAGTGACGCACGGCAGGTGGCTGGATCTTTGGTATCACTTCGCGGTGATGTTTGAAGCGTTGTTTATTTTGACAACCCTTGATGCCGGAACGCGAGTGGGACGTTACTTATTGCAGGACATGTTGGGGGGCTTGTGGAAACCTTTGGGCGATACGAAGAGCGTGGCTGCCAATGTAGTGGCGAGTATTTTGATGGTTGCGGGCTGGGGCTATTTTCTGATTCAGGGAGTGTTGGATCCGAACGGTGGCGTGAAGGCGTTATGGCCATTGTTCGGGATCGCGAACCAGCTACTGGCCGCGATAGCGCTATGCCTGGCGACAACGATTATTCTGAAGATGCAATTGCAACCAGCAACCAAGTCCAGCGGTGAAGGTTTAACCTCCGACGCTGGCAGGCCGGTTTTGGCGCTGGCGACATTGGTGCCATTAATCTGGTTGCTGGCAGTGACGATGACGGCGGGTTATCAGAAGATATTGCATCACGAGGATCGCCCGAATTTTCCGCGCATAGGATTTTTGCAGATTGCGACTGAGCTGGACGGGAAGTTGCCGGCGTTACAGGCGGCGGCCAGTGCGTTGCAGAACAGCGGAGATGCTGAGGCAATCAAGAAGGCGGAGCAGGCCGTGCGGAATAATCGGATCGAGCGGGTGAACCAGATTGTCGATACAGTGGTGGTGGCGATATTTCTGTTACTGGTCACTTTGATTGTGGTGTTAAGCGTGCGCGAATGGGTGTTGCTACTGGCGCGAAAGAAGCTGGCGACTTTGCGAGAGAGCGAGCCCGTCTGGTTGCCGGATTATTCAATTGTAGAAGCGAAGCCGTTGCACCTTGTTGGACTGATTACTTTGGGCTTTGCCTTGCTGAAGGAGTTGTCAGGTGAGGCGCATTTAGAACGCGCTCAGAAACAGGCGGCAGCCTGTAATTGCGTGTCGCCTAGAGAAGGCAAGGTGCGGGTGGATTTGCTCGCGGGAGGAACTGAGATTTGCGGCCAGAAGACACCGGAGCAACTTTACGTGGAAGTCACCGAGAAGCGTTTTGATGGGATCAACCGCTGCTGCTGATCGAGCTGGGAACAGCAGCAAGCGGTAGTGGAACAAGCCTGAACGGATTTATTTCGCCAGAAGTTCCTTCAGCTTTGGCTCCATGGCTTCGGCCCAGAGTTCGTAACCTTTTTGGTTGGGGTGAAGGTAGTCGGGCATGATGTCCTTGGAGATGGAGCCATCGGCATTGATGAAGACCTGGCCGAAGTCGAGGAAGAACACCTTTTGGTTGTCTTCAAGTTTGTGGATGGCCTGATTTACCTGGTTGATGTCTCCGCGTTGTTCATTAAAGTCTTTTCCACGAGGGAAAATGCCAAGCAACAGAATTTTAGTTTCTGGAAATTTTTCCTGGAGTTTGTGAACCACCGCGGTAACGCCTTCAACAATTTCTGAAGGAGTGTTGCGTCCTTTGCCGGAGTTGTTGGTACCGATCATCAACACGGTGACTTTTGGCTTCATGCCATCGGCATTGCCATGTTCCAGGCGCCAGAGGACGTGCTCGGTGCGGTCACCACCGATGCCGATGTTCACCGCTTTATGGGAGCCGTAATATTTCTGCCAGACTGTTTTGCCGTTACCTTCCCATCCTTGGGTGATGGAATCGCCGACGAAGAGCACGTCCAGGTCGCCCTGGTTTGTTTTCACGCGCTCGTTTAAGGCCTGATAGCGCTGAAAGGGTTTGCCCTCGCGAGGTACGGGGATAATTGGTGATTCGGCGGCAACTGAAGGTTTAGCGTCCGGCTTGTTAGTGGACGTTTGGGCGAAGGAGATGGTTGTGGCTGAACAAAGGAGGAGGGAATAAAGAATTGTGCGAAATTTCATGATTTAAGAAAAAGAGGAAAAGTGAATTGTGGCAAGGATTTCTTTTAAACTGAGGATTTTATTCAGATGAAGTTGAGCTTGACCGATGGCGTTCGGGCTTTGAACCTTGCTTCGGTGTGAGCACGAAGAAGAAAATAGGTCTTTACGGCGGGTCTTTTGATCCGGTGCACCTAGGCCATCTGCTGGTGGCGCAGGCTGCCTGTGAAGAGATGGGGTTGGAACGGTTGTTTTTTATTCCCGCTGCGCAATCCCCGTTCAAGCCGGGCATGGCACCTACGCCAGCCGCTGAACGACTCCGCTTGCTGCGTCTGGCGTTGGCTGGCAAAAGCAACTACGAAATAGATGAGCAGGAGATCGCGCGGGGTGGAGTTTCCTACACGATTGATACGGTCAGGAATTATGTCGGGCGGTTTGGGGATGCGGAGTTGTATTACCTCATTGGAGCCGATCACGTGTCTTCGTTGCATAAATGGAGAGAGTCGGAGGAACTGGCGCGGTTACTGAAGTTCATTGTCATTCCACGGCCTGGCCAACCTGAAGCAGTGTTCCCCGGAGAGTTTCGGGGACATTCGTTACAAGGTTTTCCTTTGGGCGTATCGGCCTCCCAGATCCGTGAACGGGTGAGAATGGGCTTGTCGATAGATAATCTTGTCGCTCCGGCTGTGGCGGAGGCCATACGCAATTATAAGCTTTATCTGTGAGCGCCTTGGGCAGAGGCGGCGTAAAAGCATCCCTTATTACCGGCTGTCGATTGGCAACTATTTATGAGATGACTTCTCCGCCAAGATGAGCCATTGTTCCGTTAGATGGATTCGAAAAAGTTGGCATTACTTTGCCGGGAATTGGCTGATAACCGTAAAGCGGAGAACATTGTGATCATGGATGTGCGGGCGCTTTCCACGGTCACGGACTATTTCGTAGTGGCTTCGGGAACCAGTGAGCCGCATTTGCGTGCGATCATGGATGAAATCACGGAAAGGCTACATACAGAACACAATCTGAGGCCAAGAGCCGTGGATGGCACGCTGCAAACGGCATGGGTTGTATTGGATTATTTTGACGTGATCGTGCATGTCATGAAGTCAGACGTTCGAGAAAAATATAATCTCGAAGGACTCTGGGGCGATGCGCCAAAAATTAAGCCCCGTCGTAAGGCCAAGGCGGCAGTGTCTGAAGCTGGTTAGTGTGACCAAGTTTTACGTCCAGACGCATTTAAAAATAACGGCTGACTGACGCTTTTTTGAAAAAGCGGTGAACCTTATCGATTATTTGCTTTTTGGTGTAGATGCCTGCAAAGAACTCAATCCATTATTCTGGTTGAGTTCCTTCCTCTTCAGCTTTGGGTGGACTATCGCCTGAAGCCTTTACCATATCATCGAGCAGCCTCTTGAAGTCCTCCAGACCTGGAGCTGGAATAATGATCGTATCGCGTCTGCCGCCAACATCTTCAGTAATGCGGAGAAAACGGCCGCGTGGATTCTCCTTCAGCGTAAACACAAATGTTTTGCGCTCAATTTGAATTTTATCCGTCTTGATTGTCTCCTCGTTAACAGGTGGCTTTGGCGGAAAAGACCCGTAAGAACGATTCCCGTAAGGTGACGGACGGTCATTTGAAATCATACGCTTTTTCTTTAGATGCCCACCCAGGGCATTCCTCTCCTTTACAAGGTCGGACACGTTCCGGATTTGTCAACCTCGGAACTTTGTAACCCCGCCGTAACGAACCGATTCCACTGGTTTATTGAGCTGTATGAGATAGATGAAGAGCCCGCCGATCATGACCAGGTTCACGACCTGGGAAAAGCCGTGCCAGGCACCAAAAGTGGAGCGGGCTTTCTCTTTCTGTTCGGCCGTCTGGCCGAAATACATTGTTTGCCGCAGAGCCTCCATTTTGGGGTAAAATCCAAATCTACCGATCAAGCCAAGTCCGAAAAGACTTAGGAGCAGAATGAGGGTGAATCGGGTCAACTTCCTTTGAAACGAAATCTTCTCGAGGAGGAAATGCAAAAGAGCAACTGCGGCACAGATTATTTGGAGCAGGAAATAGCGCCGGATCATGATCATGGCAATTCCGCCCGCATAGTAAGGAAAGGCGGTTTCTCCAAAAAGTTTGTGCGTTTCCTGGGAAAAAACTGCGGGTCCGATCACTGCGGTGAAGAAGATTGCCGCGCCAAACCAGATCGCGGCGTTCACGACTCCCATAACTCTCAAGAAGCCAGTCACTTAAACAGTATAGAGAACATTAGGGCTTCTGCCAAGCGCCGTTTCAACACAAGATTTAGTTGAAACGGCGCTGGATTTGCCTGATTGAGGACAGTTACAAGAGATTGGCGGCCAATTCAGCCAATTCCGAGCGTTCGCCCTTTTGTAGTTCGATATGGGCAGCTATCGCCTGAGAGCGGAACTTACTGATGATATAGTTGAACCCGTTCGAGGAGGAGTCCACGTAAGGGTTATCGATCTGATAAGGATCGCCGGTAAAGATAATCTTTGTTCCGTGCCCGACGCGGGTGATGATGGTCTTCACTTCAAGCGGAGTCAGGTTTTGGGCTTCATCAATGACCATGAACTGGTGGGCGATGCTGCGGCCCCGGATGTAGCTTAAGGCTTCCACCACGATGCTGCCGGAGCGCATGAGATCATTGCTGCGACGGCTTTCCTGGCCCATGTTCAAGTCACTGAGCATCTCCAGGGCATCATGAATTGGCTGCATCCAAGGCGCCAATTTTTCCTCCAACGAGCCTGGCAAAAATCCAAGTTCCTTGCCCATAGAAATGGTGGGGCGGGCAACCACCAGCCGGCGAAACTCACGATCCAATACGGTTTTTTTCAAACCGGCAGCCATGGCCATAAGAGTTTTGCCCGTGCCTGCCTTACCCATCAAGGTGACCAATTTGATGCGATCATCCAGCAGAGCGTCAAAAGCAAAATGCTGTTCGCGATTGCGCGGTTTGATGCCCCAGACTCCTTCACGGTTGTCGATGATGGGAACGAGTTTTTTGCCCGTTGGATCCACCTTGGTCAAAGCCGTGCGTTTGGGATTTGTTTCCTCCATGAGCGTGCAATACTCATTGGGGAAGTAGGTGTTGCCACCATTCAATTCCAATTCTCCGTTGGTGCGAAACGCGGCCATTTTTTCTGCGCTGACCATCATCTCCAACATCCCGGTGTAAAGGTCTTTGATCTGGATGCGATCGGTTTCGTAATCCTCAGCCTGAAGGCCCAAAGCATCTGCCTTGATGCGAAGATTGATGTCTTTGCTGACCAGGATCGTGTGGGATTTGGGATGAGCTTTCTGAATAGCCAGGGCCTGGCTTAAAATGCGATTGTCGACCGTGTTGTCTGTGAAGATAGCCTGGGTGGTGTCGCTCTTTAGCTTCTTTTGAAATATGATGCGAAGGCATCCGCCATTTTCGAGTTCAACTCCTTCGTTCAGGCTGCCCTGTTCGCGCAAGCTGTCGAGGGAACGCGAGACTGTGCGGGCGTTTTGACCTAACTCGGAAGATTCACGTTTGAAGCGATCAATTTCCTCAATGACTTCGATGGGAATGAGGACATTGTTATCCTCGAAGTTTAGCAGGCTGTTTGGATCATGGAGAAGGACATTGGTATCAAGAACGTAATTTTTCACGTGAGGATTTTTCGAATTTAATGTTTTCAATGCGCTGGTACCATTTCTTTAGACGGGCATGACATGCCGGCAGTCGGTAGTGTCCCGAATAAAGAAAATTGCCCAGCATGCCGTAAAGGTCAAAGTCGACGAAGCGAGGTTGCTCACCCAGCAGGAATGGCTTGTCCATGAGCATCTGGTCATAGGGAAGCAGTCGATGAGTCAGCTCGGCTATGAATGCCTTCTGCTGGGAATGCCACTGGTCGATACAGCCACGACCAAACTTGCGTTCCTTATGACGTAAAAACGCAACCTGTTCCTTCGCTGGCACCATCTCCTTCCAGTAGATGTCGTTGAGCCGGAAAGTCAAATCTTCGATCTCATCTTCAATATTGCGCCAAATGAGGTATTGCAGTCCCTCCAATTCATGCGGGAAAAGGCCGAGTCTGAACCGGTCATCCAAATACTTGCCAATGACCTGGGAATTATTGTCGGTTTCGAAAACGATATTGCGACCATCGCGAATGACAGGAACACCGTAGTAGCGCTCCCTGGTCAAACGCCAAACCATTGAGCGGTCTGAACTGGGGATATTGGTGATTTTGAAAGAGACTCCAGAATATTCCAGGATTCGCCTTTGGACTATGCAAAAAGGGCTCCAGGGAAACTGAATTAATTCAACCATGGTAAATGATTTCCAATCTGGCTTGAGGGGTCATTAGAGCAGGGCGATTTAACGGGCACGAGATTAGGTTAAATCCAGCCAAAGTGGCTGACAAGTGGAATTCCCGGGCTGGAAAAAGTATTTTTTCACCCGGTTTTTTGCATGATCAGGGAATCCGATAAAAAGCGCCGAAATGCGGGCCGTTTCGGAGAATAGACTGCTTTACAGTCTGGATGTCAAAGTCTAAAGTTGCGTCATGTCCTCGGACTTTGATGCGACAGATTTTGTGGATAACGATTACCAATCCGGGCCCCAGACTCCGCAGAATGCGGGTGCCGGTGCCTGGGGTGGGGCAAATCGTCCTCCTACGCGTGAGGAAGTGGATTCCAAAGTCGGGGAAACCCAGCAGAAACTGGCGGAGCTCAAGCGAGTCCAGGAGCAGCTCGAACGCGAGCGGGCGGCTTTGGAGGAAACGCGCCGACGCCAGTCGGAATACCAGAATGGCCGGGAAGAAATGGTTCAAAACCTGACCCGTGGCGTGGGCCTGTTGGAAGAGGCTGAATTCAATGCCAGACGTGATGCCGAGCAAATGTCCAAGACCCTGGGCCGACCTGAAGGATGCGTTGCTGAAAGTAGAGTTTCTCCACGAAGAAACCTGGAACAAGGAGAACTTCAGTGTGGAACTGACCCGGGCGCTGACAACCATTGAAAATGCCCGCATGGAGTGGAACGCTGCACGGTTAAAGTTTTCCATCCTTTCAGGCAAGGCGATGGAAGAAGGCGCTGAATCCGGCGGTGGACGGAGTCAGGCGAAATCATTATTTGCCAATCAAAGTTTTGTTCAACTTTGCAAGTTGGGATTGGCGCTTACCTGGCCACTGGCCCTTGTGGCTTCCCTGGCGTTCGCCGCTCTGCTGGTGATTTTGTCACAACATCATTAAGATTTTCCCCATGGGATGGTTCAAGAAAAAAGCTGATCCCATCAATGAACGCGCACGGGCGCTGAATGAGCAGATTGCTGCCCTTGAATCTCAAATCAAGCGGCTCAGCACCCACGTGGAGAAAAGTGAAGAGCTGGAAGAATCAACTTCGAAAACCCGTTCTGCTGCCGGACCCGCAGATCAATCATCCGCTTCGATTGCCAAACCCGGAGCCCCTCAGCCAACACCCGGTGAACCGGTGTTTGAAGAGGTGAATCAAAACCGGCTCAAGTCCCAAGGGGAGCCGGAAACCACATCCGAACATTATAATGAGCTGGGGGTTCGCAAGTATGATCTCGCAGCGCTACTGCGGCGGATAAAGAATCACTTTCGCGGACCATCGACAGCCAATCCCAAGCTGGTCAGCTATCTGGCCGCAGGCAGCATTCAAGGATTGAGGCCGATGCGGTATGAGAAGCGCGTGGCGCGGAATCGGTTTCTATTCTTTTTTATCCTGCTGTTCCTCGGTCTGCTGGGAATTATCGTCATGTTTGTGAAGAATCATTGAGGCGGTTCATGGAAAGCCTGGTGATTCATACCGAAGATGGGGACTTTGTTGCGACTTATTCCGAGCAGGGATTGGCTCGATTAAATTTTCCTGAAACGTCGAGGGAACAGTTTGTTTCAGAGGCGGCATCTGCCGTGCGGGTGAGCGAGTGGCATGATATTACAGCGAAAGCCTTGAAGGAGGTCTTACACGGAAGGGTGCCAGAAAAATTGCCTCCCATGGACCTGGCTGTGGGAACAGAATTTCAACAGAGTGTCTGGCAAGCGATGCGGCAAATCAAAACAGGCCAGACCAGGAGCTATGGAGAAATTGCCGCCATAATCGGGAGACCCAAAGCTGTGCGCGCAGTAGGTGGAGCTTGTGGAGCGAATCCGATACCCGTCCTTATCCCATGCCATAGAGTGCTGGCTGCCCATCACAGGATCGGAGGTTTCTCCGGGGGGATGGATTGGAAGCGCAGATTGTTGGGGCGCGAGCGGGCGCAATACTTTCAATAGAACGAAAGTATTTTACTTGGCCGTGGCTACTGGCAGCGGTGAGGGAGTTGGTTTAGTTGTAGCTTTAGGAGTCATTTTACCCCAGGCAAAGATCATGAGGAGTCCACCAATAACTCCGAAGGGAGCCATGAAGTAAAAATAATTTCCAAGGCTGTTATCCAGCAACCTGCCCAGGGCGATTCCTGCCAGACTGCCACCGAAATATTGAAAGGAGTCGATTACACCTGAGGCGAAGCCTGCCATTTTTCTGCCACCGATATCCATGGCGGCAGCCGTTCCGAGGATGGAATGAGTGGAGTTGGCGGTAAGGGAAATCAGCACGAGGAAAACCACCGCTGCATTTGCGGAGTGGAACTGGGCGGCCAGCAAAATGATCGTCGTCTCGAGAAAATAGAGTCCGGCTGCCACGGGAGCACGGTGGCCTTTGAACAGAACATCTGAAATATATCCTGAGCTCAGCGACCCGGCCGAGGCGACAAAGGGGATGAGAAAGCCAAGCCATTGGAAGGAGGCCGATTTTAGATCCATTTGATACATATCCTGCATGTAGCGGGGAAACCATTGATCGACGGCCTGGCGAACTGCTCCGGTGCAGGCATAGGCCAGAGCTACAATCCAGATGGTCGGGTTGCTGACGATTTTCAGGAGAACCTGCCCAAAGCGGAGATTTGCTTCCGCCGCGGTTGGGGCTGGCTCGGCTGCGTGAGTGTCATGAAAGCCGGCAGCTTCCGGGGTTTCCTTGACCGTCAGAGCCATGCCGATGGCGACGATTGCGCACATGGCTGAAGGGATCCAAAACAGCCAGCGCCAGTGCAAGGGATGCACCTGCCACATTCCGAGAAAGGTGAAGCCGGCCAACAAAGCAGGACCAAGATTGAAGATGCCGAAGCGGCCCAGATTAATCATGAAGCCGAATATGCCGGCAAATCTGCCTCGTTCGAGACGGCTGAACCATGCAGTGTTGATCTTGATCATTCCCGGTGCGCCATATGCCTGCATATAGCCGTCGATGCCGCGAATCGCCACGAAAAGCATTAAAAGGCGAAAAAATATTTCGGTGTGGAAGAGATTGAAATGCGCCATCCATTGGCCATTTGGATGAGCGGCGTCGCTGAGTTCCGGATGCAACACTCCAGCGAAGGAGGCAGCGCCGAAAAGAATGTTCATCACAATGGTGCCAGATGCACCGATAATCATGGCGCGTTTTCCGCCGATGCGATCGGTCAATAAACCGTTGATAATCTGGCCGAAGGCATAGGCAAGGAGAGCAGTGGTAATTATGAGGCCAAACTCGCCTTTGGTGAAACCGAATTCCTTGCTGATCGAGCCGTTGGCAATCGATAGATTGTAACGGCACATGTAGAAAGAGGTATAGAGCAGGCCAAGAAATCCCCAGTTCAAACCGCGGCGCGCACGGAAACCTGGAGGATAGTTGATGCTGGTGGCGCCGGCGGCAGTTGGGTTCATGAATTACTTCTAATCAATGCAGTAAGCGGTCTGCTAATCTTTACATGGTAGGCAGAGGCTATTATGGCGTCAAAGGGATTCTCCATTGTTCTACGAGTCCAGAGTCGAGAGCATTATCAATTCTGACTGAAACTAATTTTTTGAATCCATTTCCGGGATTGGCGGCATCTCATCTGCACAAAGGAAATGGAATATATGAAAAACAAAACAGACCTCAGGTGTTGGGGCGGAACAATCCGGAAGATTTTGCTCGTGGTTATGCTGTCGACAGTATGTGCGATGGCAGCCATAGCCTTTCGAGCTTACTGCGAACAAATGGAACTGGTGGCTGAACGCGCCACCAACGAAAAACTGCTCAACCATATCATGGAAGCAGAACAAATCCATGCGCTGTTATGCCGGGCTGACACGGGGGATATCAATTCACTGCGAGAAGTATTGCAGTTGCGCTTCGACGACAAAATAATAAGGGTTCACTCACTGCTCGGAGAAATGGACGATGATACGAGGGCTGTGGCCGAAAACTTGTTCTCGAAATTTGCCAATGATCGAAAAATTCACCCGGAACGGTACGTCAGCACCCAGAACACCAAGTTTCAGGACGAAAGAGTCTTGCGCGTTTTCGCACACTCCCGGCCAAATAATTAATAGATAGTTGAATCCAAAGATGCTGCTCAACACATCCAACTTGTGAGATAAATGAACAAGAACTCAAGACCTATGAAATATATCGGAAAAATGCTGGCAATGGCGCTGTTGATCTGGGCTGGAACGGTTGTTCCGTTATGTGCCGAAACCAATGACTCAGACGAGAACAGCTCGAATAACGCCGTGGTCGTGCCGCCCGCGCCACAACCGCTCCAGAATCCCAGATCCCAGGAAGACCGGCAGATTCATGAGACCAGGCCGACTTATGTTGTTCGTCCCTTAATCACCTACGAACTTAAGCTGATATTGGTGCCAATTGTAATCGTGACGGTCGTTTTTGCATCGATAGTGGGTGTTTGCGCCATCTTTTTCTCCTTTCTGCATCGCCGGAATCAGATGCTCCATCAAACCGTACGGATGATGGTGGAGAAGGGAGTTGCGATTCCGCCGGAATTGTTGACGAAACCTGAACGGAAAGTGCCACAGCGCATTCAAAACGACTTTCGAAAAGGATGGATACTGATTGGTGTTGGGTTTGGATTGATATGCCTGGCGATGTTTGGCGATCACGGGCCATCAGAAATGGGTGTGGTGGGATTTGTTCCTCTTTTTCTGGGGGTAGCTTTTTTGATGGTGTCCAGGATGGAGCGGAAGAATAAGGAATCGATCGAGTCATAGGTCCTTGTGTCCTTTTCAGACGCCGATCTTATTGCACGCGCCATTTCGCTGGGGGATCAGAATGCCTTCGGCGAATTGGTGCGTCGTTATCAATCGCCGGTGCGTGCCTTTCTCACGCGCATGGCGAGGGGTGATTCGCATCTGGCGGATGACATGGCACAGCAGGCATTTGTGAAGGCGTGGCAAAAGTTGAGCGGTTTTCGTGGGGACGCGCGTTTTTCCACGTGGTTGTTTGGCATTGCCTATAACGAGTTCCGCATGGAGGCGCGGCGGAATAAAGAGCTGGCTTTGGAAGAGGTGGCGGACGTGCCGATGGAGCCGATGCTGGAGAGTTCAGTCAGAAGCAGCAATCTGCGCATGGATTTGACGGAGGCGATGAAGCTGTTAAATTCGGCGGAGCGAGCTGCGGTTGTGCTTTGTTGTCAGAACGGTCTTACGCATGAAGAGGCAGCGCAGGTTTTGGAATGTCCATTGGGAACGGTTAAAACCAATGTGCTGAGAGGAAAGGAAAAGCTGCGGAAGCGACTGATGTTGGAATATCAAAATTATGAATCCGCCTGATACAGATGATCCATTGGATTTGTTGCTCAAAGAGCAGGAGACCTACGTCGAGGATTGCGGGTTTACTGCGCGGGTGATGATGTCCCTGCCGAAGCGCAAACGCGTCCTCACGTTTCGCGTCATTTTGCTTTCCGGTTCAGCATTGCTCGGACTTGTTTTGGCAGCCTGGTTCCTGCGCGGGACGGAGATTTTAACTGGCGATCAATCGGGTCCGGGATTCCCGCTTTTAACCACATTGCTTGGGTTGTTGCCGTTGGTGGTGGTAGCGATTGCAATCATCTGGGGGGTTGTGAGCGGGTTTAACGAGGAAGGATAATTTACGAGTTGCTGGTCCCAGTCATAAGAGTGTGTGTAATAGTCGCTATAAAATAAAAAAGCCCCAACTTGCGTTGGGGCTTTGACATTTCAGGGGATCACTTATTTCAAGCGATCGAAAGTCTTTTGCAGGATCTGGTGATCCTTGAGGCCATTTACCTTTTCGCGAGCGGCAGCGATGATCTTCTGTTCGTTCGCATTCTTGGTCGGACGGGTATTCTTGTAGAAAATGCCGAAGTGGCCGGGGAATGGTTCGCCAGCGAGCTTATAGGCAGCGATTTCGTCGGTCACGTCATGGTCTGCAGGAACGGTGTTGAAGACACCACCCTTGCGCGGATTGGAGGAATCAAAAGCGCCTTCATAGAATTCCACGCATTCGCTCAAGCATTCGATGAAGCTGAAGCCATCATGGTCCATGGCGGCTTCCATCATCTGCAACACGTGATTCGGGTTGGTGTGAGTCGTGCGGGCGACGAAGGTGGCGCCGGCTGCGATGGCCTGCTTCATCGGGTTAATCGGCTGATCCAAGGCACCAGTCAAGTCGGTCTTGCTCTTGAAGCCAATGGGCGAGGTGGGCGAGGTCTGCTTTTTGGTCAGGCCGTAAACCCAGTTGTCCATAACGACGTAAGTCAGCTTGATGTTCTTACGAGCGGTGTGATTGAAATGGTTGCCGCCGATGGAGAACGCGTCGCCGTCGCCACCAAACACAAATAGGTGGAGATCAGGGCGGCTCAGCGAGATCCCGCTGGCGAAGGGAAGGGCGCGACCATGAATGTAATGGACGCCATGTGCCTGGACGAAGTAGGGGAAACGGCTGGAGCAACCGATGCCGGCTACCGTAGTGATCTTTTCGTGCCAGAGCTTGCGCTTTTCAATGAGTTTGAAATAGAGAGCGAGGACGGAGAAGTCACCGCAACCGGGGCACCACGTAGGATGATCGGCTGAGATTTCCTTTTTAGTAAGGCCTTTACGCTCTTCGCTTGCGGGAGCGGGAACGGCAGAAATGGTGGAACTCATATTAAATAATATATTGAAATGGGTTGAATTACATTTTGCGCATACCGGTCGCGACAGTGGCGCGAGCCTTTTCAACGATTTCCTTGACCTTGAAGGTCAAGCCGTCGGTCTTGTTCAGGCCGCGAATCTTTGAATCACCGTAGCGGGCGCGGAGCAAACCGCCGAGCTGACCGTAGCCGTAGAGACCTTCATCGTTCATTTCGACCACGAGCACGTGATTGAAGCCGGCGAAGATGTTTTCCAAGCCGGGAGGCAATGGATTGATGTGGCGGATATGAATCGAAGAAACGCTGTCACCGGCCGCGCGGGCGCGGTCGACGGCTTCCTTGATTGGACCTTCGGTGGAACCCCAGCCAACCAGGAGGACATTGCCTTCCGAAGGGCCATGGAGTTTCGGGATGGGCAGTGAAGCACCGAGAGCCTGGAGTTTCTTGCGGCGCTTGGCCGTCATCTGGGTGTGCAGTTTGGGCGAACCGGTGGGATGGCCCATTTCGTCGTGCTCAAGACCGGTGGCGATGGGATATTTGCCACTCTCGATGCGAGTGCCAGGCACTACGCGAGCAGTGACGCCGTCGGCAGTTGAAAGATCGTAAGGCTTATGATCGGCGACCGGGGTCAGATCAGGGGTGATGTCCTGGCAAACCTTCTCGAGATTCGGTTCTTCAAAAGCTTCGATACGGGTGGCGATGGCTTGATCCGAAATCAAGATGACCGGAACATTGTATTTACGGGCGATATTCACGGCTTCGATTGCCATGTAGAAACAATCTTCAACGTTGGCCGGAGCGATGACTACGCGGGGAGAATCACCGTGACCGCCGAAACAGGCGATGTTCAAGTCGGACTGTTCGACGTTCGTTGGCATGCCCGTGGAAGGGCCGCCGCGTTGGATATCGACAACAATCAAGGGAATTTCAGCCATGACCGCCCAGCCGAGCGCTTCAGTCTTAAGCGAGATGCCAGGACCGCTGGAACCAGTGACTGCGACACGGCCGCCATAACTGCCGCCGATAGCCATTGAGATGGAGGCGATTTCATCTTCGCACTGCACGAAAGTGCCGCCGTATTTGGGCAACTCGCGACGCAGGAGTTCCATGATGTCGGACCAGGGAGTGATGGGATAACCAGCGCCGAAGCGAACACCGGCGGCGATGAGGCCGAAGCCGATGGCTTCGTTACCGTTCATGACCACCTGATGACCATTTTTCTTGGCGGCGTCAACAAACTTGAAAGTCTCGATGACATTGCCCAGAGAATGGCTATAGCCGGCGTGGAAAGCGGCGAGAGCATTATTGAGAATGCTCGGGTCCTTGCCGGTGAAACGTTCGCCAACCAGTTTCTCGAGCTTGGGAACATTCAGGTCGAACATCTTGGCGATCAAACCGAGAGCGAAAATGTTTTTACCTTTGTCCTTGGCAGTGCCGCCGATGGCTTCAACAGTCAGACCGGAGATGGGAACGCCGACGTGGTGATAGTCCGCCTGAAGTTCGGGTTTGGCTTCCACGTGATCAGAATCGTAAAGAACGATACCGCCTTTTTTGAGCGAACCAATGTGGCCTTCGTAGGAGTGTTGGTAGAAAGCGAGGAGCACATCTGCGTCATCACCAGAGCTGAGCACTTCGCCGGAGCCGATGCGGACCTGGAAAATAGAAGGACCGCCGGAGATTGTTGCAGGAATGGTCATGAAGGTCATGACTTCCTGTTCGCTACGACCGGCGAGACGGGCCAGGAAGCCGCCAATGGCTTGAATACCGTCCTGGGAATTGCCTGCGATGCGGATGACCGCCTCGGATATCTTGGAGACCTTGGGTGCGCCGCCCTGAGACTGGGTCGGCAAAGTTGCTTCGCTCATGAAAAGTTCAATTAAATTGTCTAAAGTGTTAGGCAAAATTGCCGCTGCGGCTTAGCAGCAACGCGGCATCAATGCACTATTACACTACCAGCGAGCACCCACTCATGCAATGGTAAATTGGATGAGTATGTGGCTTATTATCAGTAGTTTACATAAAGCCAACTTTATGCATCATTCGTAACAAAAATTTGATGATTAGGCCTGCTAATTTTTCTGGCCCTATGTATTAAAATTGGTAGTGATTCACCCCACTTTTTTCGAGGTGGAATTTCAACCCTTCAGCGATTCCGTGGCCTTGAAAGAGCTCGCTCACAAAACCGTTTTGCGAACGCACGAGTTCCTTGACCACTGGTATCGCGTTTGCGGGTGCGGTGAGATAACGCGCATAACGTTGGTGCAACATGGGAATGTCGTTGAGATGATCGCCGGCCGCGAAAATGTGTTCCGCTGCAATGCCTAAGCGGCGTCCGAGTTCTGCGAGGGCAGTGCCTTTGTTGTAGCTGGTGTGGGCAAAACGAGCATAGACGTCATTCCGAACAACTTGAAGGTTGGGGACTTCCTTGCAGTAATCCTCCATGTAGGCGTGGATCGCATCGGCATCACCATTATTTTGCGCGATCAAGCAAAACGGAGAGTAGGGATCTTCGTAAATAGTGGCTTTGTATTGGGATTCGACCCAACTTACCAGGCGTGGCAGATCCTGGCGAACGCGCACGAAAAGCTCGGCATGTTCGCGGTGGCAGGTCGAATTCCAATCGTCGAGGCCAACATATTGCATTTCCTTGTGGCAGTGGATTTCACGTTCCACCAGGACCAGATAGTCGGGCTTTTCCTCCACGTGCGAGCGGGCGAGAGCTTCCATCAGGCTGGACATATCGCGACCGGTGTTGATGACCCACTTTGCGCCCCGGGCCTGGAGGTCGGCGATCATTTTTAGCAGGTGTTTCGGAATGGGCGGGTTCTCAAATTCCGCGAACAAGGTTCCGTCGAAGTCGGTGGAGATGATTTTAATCGGTAAATTCATTATTATTCGAAAACGTGTTGCGTATTGCGTGTTGCGTGCCGGAAACCTGGACGGAACATGCGTTACGGACAACGCTTGCGGCGACTAAAATGCTGCGATAGGGTGACTTGGTCAAAAAAATAATATGTCTGTACTCCAAGAGCGATACGACGATGCCATGTATGATTTCAGCATGGCGGATTATGACGGGGCGATTGCCAAGTTTCAGGCGATACTGGCTGAAGACCCGAATTTTTTTGACGCACAGCTCTCATTGGGAATGGCTTATTATCGCAAGGAAGACTATGCCAAAGCCATTGAAGAAGGTCACAAGGCGGAGAAAATGAAGCCGAATGAGCAGTTGGTGCATACCAATTTGTCGCTCTTCTACATGAAATCGGGGGATAAAAAGACTGCCGAACATCATGGTTTGCAGGCACGCATTGCTTCCTGGAAAGGGAACATGGCGGCTCCGGGAGCGACAGCGCCAGCGGGTGATCCGGAATTGGAACTGGCCAAGCCGAAAGCGCCGCCGGTGAAGATTGGTGAGGGGGAGAAGTTTCCTGAGATGCCGTGGAAGAAGAACAAGCCGATTGGTGGTGGTGGGGAGAAGCAGTGATTTTTCTTCCACTAAAAAGGCGGTTTAACCACGAATTTTCACGAATAGGCACGAATGGGAAGGGGATTAAGGAATGATGGAATGAGTCATCAGAGTATGATGGGTCTAGAGGAAAACGCGGTAAACTTGAATGTCTTTTTGGTGAAAGGGAAGAAATGAAACTTGAAAAGAAAACTCAGCTAAAGGTTTGGCTTTTCGTTCTATATATTGTCGTGGCAATTTTAGCGGCGTGTATAATTCAGATTCACAATTTTGTTCCCAACCTTCTTCACTCAAATTAGGACACTACCCATGAACCGCCTCCTTAAAAATCCAAATTTTACTCTTGCAAACTAACACCGTTGCTCATTCCACCATTAATTGATTGCTCGCGCGGAGGATTGGAATCGTTGGTCACGTACGCGAGGGAAGCAAATGGAATGGGTGAAGTCGCTGGCTATGTCAGTGCGGCGCCCAGCGGAGTGGTCCGCCCTACCACGAGGCTGGCGCACACGGATTGATGCATTGGCAATGAGTGCGTCAATATGACCAGTGGATGCCCGTGTGTTTACTGCAACTTCAGCGGCATATTGAGGACTAGGCCGTAGAGGCGGGCGAGGGTGTCGCCGACTCGTTGGCTCTTCATGTTTTCGCTGAACTCTAGCGTGGTGATCGGGCTGAAACTCTTCAACATCGTACAGTAGGTGTTGTTGGCCATGACGCCCAACAGTTCACCGTTTTTGCTGAATACCAAGTCACCGCGGGACGGGTTGAATTTGCCGAAGAGTCCCTTTAGGGAGCTGTGATCCATCTTGACGTAATCCGGCATGGAGAGGTCCATTTGGAATTTGCATTCTCCATAATAATTGTCACGCGTGCCGACGACGACAGCGTCCTGAAATTTAAATGGGTCCGAGGAGAGGTGATAAATCTTGCAGCCGAGTTGCCGGGCTTCGGCATCCCTGACGGGTATCAAAACGATGCGGGGATCTTCCAAGGAGAAGGACAAGGAACTGATCGGGGCAACTGCGCCGTTGTGCAGAAAGGTTCCAGTGAGCGATTGCCAATCCGTGGCGTCAGCCCTAAAGACGAGCGGGGTATCCTGCACATGACACAATGCATAAGTGTTGGTGCCATTGGTGACCAGGACCGTGTCGGTTTCGCGGCGTCGATTGGCGTCGACGATGAAACCGGGTTTGAAAGCGTAGAAGGCAGCAGTTACCCGGTTGCTGACAAACTGGTTATAGATGGTGTTTGGGGCGAGGGGGCGGTTATCGCGGATTTCGTGGGCCAACTCAACTGATTTGTTGGCGAGAACCTTGACGTTATCGGCTAATTTAGCCTTCTCCTCACGCTCGGCCTTTACCTGATCCTGCATGAAGGCGACCTGTTGGGTGGCGGAACGTTTCTCGGCTTCAGCCACCTGAAGCTGATTGGCCAACTGTTGCTTTTCCGTCAAGACCATCTGGTTGCTCTTTTGCAATTGCGCGAGTTGAGCCTGGAGAGCGGCGGCGTCCTGAATCTGCTTATTTGCATCTGCCTGCATGGCGGCCAGGGCTTCTTTTGAGAGTAAATTTTCGACCGTATTGGACTGCAGTTTTGAGTTGAGAGTCTGGATATTCGATTGTGCGGTGGCAAATTGCTGCCGCAATTTTGTCTGCTGATCCTGGAGCTGTTTTGCCTCCTGCTCGCGGGTCTGGAGCGATTGCTGGAAGGATTTTACCTGCTGGTCACGCTCATTCACCAACGCTTCTTTTTGCGCCACAGTATCGCGTGTGGACTTGAGTTCCTGGACCAGGAGATCGCGATTCTTGCGTTCTTCATCGAGGGCCTGGCGCATGACAATGCCAAGATCCTGTTTGCTGTCCACCTGGGTGGTTGCCGGAGTGACCGGCGCGCTCTGCTCGGAATTCTCGCTATTCACCTTGCTCATGTCCGGCGTGGAAAAGACGAGCAGGCTGACCAGCAAAAAGTCGCAGATGACGATGAGAATGCTCCGGTTCATGACGGCACGACCAGCGATGGGGTAGCGGTTTGGCGGACGGGTTCGACCTGTGTGGCTTCAGCTTCCAGCAACAGCGTCCGGCGCGCGTGACGCAAGTGGAAGATCTTGAAGATCGAGACGAAGACGATGCCGAACGACGTGGATGAGTAAGCGGCCATGAGACTAAACTTGCTGATGCCCAACGAGACAAGGATGAGCGAAACGATGGTGCCCGCAAAGCCGAGGTAAAGGCCGGCGTCGAACAGGTGTTCCTCGTTTTCGAGCAATTTCAGCTTGGTGCGTGGCGGCACTTGCTGACGGCGGATTTCCGCGAGCTTCACGAGGCAGGCGACGTAGATGAGGCCCTGCAGTACGAAGAACAGCAGGAGGGTCAACAGACTGGTTGGGTTCATAATAGGAGTGTAGGCATGGGTTTTTACAGCAGCAGCCACGCTGCCCACGGTGGGCAGGTGGAGTTTAAAGGGAGGGGCGGCCTTCTGGCTTTCCTGAGAGAGAAACGGCTCCGTCAGGAGGATGATCACGAGCAGAAAACCGAGTGCGAACAGAATTTCTCGCGCAACATGAATGCCGCGAACGTGCAGTGGTTTTTCCAAGCCGGATGGAACTGGCTTGAGGAAGTGAACAGCGATGGCGAGCAGGAATCCTCCGCACAGATAGAAGCACCACTTCATTACCAGCGAAAAGGTGGGCATGAGCCAGCAGTAATCGGCAGCAAAATAGAAGAACGAGGCAAAGGGGTCGTACTCCACCAGGCGGTGCAGCGGGTTGGAATTGTAAAGACGTTGATCGCGCTTGAGCAATTCCTTCACACCGTTGGCATTAAAACGCAGACTGGCGCCGAGATCTTGAAGGCCTGTTTGGCCAAAGTTTAGCAGATATTTGGCAACGTCAGCAGGATTCCCGGAGAGTTGCACGGCTGAGAAGAGGGTGGGCAACTGGCTGTTGGCATTGCGAACCTGATTGGCAAGAAGATGGAGGGTTTCGGCATCGCTGATGGGGCCGACGAAGGAAGCGAACTGTCCCCAGTTGAAGCGCTGACCCAGGGACATGAGATCCATGAGGTTTTGTTCCAGGGGCTGGGGGCTTTGGCCACTGTTTGCGGCGGAGGCCTCAGCGAGGATGGTGTCACTCAACCCCTTGTTCATTTGACCTTGTTCCAATAGAAGGCCGCATATGGTGAGGGCGGCATCGAAGGCCTGGCCGGCACTGGAGGTGGAGGCCGGGAAAATAACTGTGTTGGTCAACGAGCGGCAGCGCAGCAATTCCTGGACGGAAGGACGCGGGGAGGCTTGGAGAAATTGAAGCGCCTTTTCGCGGTTATCCAGGCGGAGGATGGTTTCGGTGAACGATGCAGGACCAGCACGGAGCAGGTTTTCGAGTCGGGGTTCGGAGGCACCCCAGACGGCGAGGTTGGGTTGCAGAGTGGTTAAATTGGCGATGGCAGAACCGAGTTTTTCGCGATTGGGGAGGGATTGGTTTTGCGCCGCGTGAAAGAGGAGTTGAGCAGAACCGAGTTTATATTGGCCGGCGAACGTGAGGCCTTGATCCACCAAAGTCGGGGATTTCCTGCCGGCGCTTTGGAGGACGCTTGCATCAACGGCGCGCAGGTGGATGGGCACCAGCAGGCCGCAGAGAAGCATCACCAAACCCAGGATGGCACATGAGAAAAAAAGCAGCCAACGGTTCATCATGAATGATCGCTTACACTACATGTTTCCGGAGATTTCGCCACTCCAGGAGACACGTTTCCGCCAGATAGAGGCAAAAAGTATGCCAGAAATTGCATGGGGATATAGACGGTGGTAAGGCAGGGGATGTTCAAGTTGAGTTGGGAAGAGGTAAGGTTTTAATGGTGAAAAACGGGCAAATGCATTTGGGTGAGAGTGGAGATTTGGGAAATGGCCGATCGAGACGTGCCCTGCAGGCATGCAAAATTGCAAGTAATGGAGGCGGTTTACCATGCAAATTGCAGGAATCCGGAAGTGCGGTGACCAAGGAGGCTGGGTAATGCAAAGGAAGATAAAAGACTATCATATTAAGCAATGTATATTGACAAAGTAATAGTGAGATACTCAAAATACCTCGCTTAAATAAAAGTGCATCCAAAGAAGGTCTTTAATCTGAATGCAATCAATCAGGGTTGCATTTGATATGGCTTTAAGTTCAGAGGAGTCACTGGTTATGAGAACTTGGGCGTTTGAGCTGTGCTGATGGGTTCGGAACGTGGATGAAGGCTGAAAAAATTGCGAATGCAAATTTTGAGTTTCGAATGGAATGACTCCGCGAAAAGGAAAGGTCGGTAACCGTCGGTTAAAAAAATTCGCGCTTCGGTCGGTGGCACGAGTTGATGTTATGGTTAGTGCTGTGCTAAGAAACGAGAGCTGATAAATTGATAATTTAGAGAAAAACAATTTGATTATGAAATCTGCGTACGAACTGGCGATGGAGCGGCTGAATAAGACAGCGCCCAGCAAAAAGATGACGAATGAGCAAAAGAAGCAATTGGCCGAAATCGATTCCATTTATGCGGCGAAGGTTGCGGAACGTGAACTTTTGGTTAAGGAAGAGTTGAACAAAGCAGCGGAGAAAATGGATTTTGAAGCAATGCAGCAGTTGGAACGGCAGTTGGTGAGCAATCGCAAATCGTTGGAAGCTGAACGGGAGGAGAAGAAGGAGAAGATTCGTCAGGGGCAATGACCGTGGAGGGGATGCCCGGCGAGTCGGGAATTCGTTTCTGCGGTGTCGTTAACTTATGGCCGCAACAGCAGGTAGATAAACATGGTGGTGGTTGCCAGCAGGAAACCGGCGAAGATCATTCCCACTGGTTCCATCCTGGAGTGGGGCGCATGAGTGGTGGGAAACGATGCTGATGCCAGCCTGAACTGGACGCTTTCGCGGAGGGATTTCATGCAATCAGATTTAGCATAATTCAGACCAGTCTGAATATGGGTTGAAATCCCGAGGGTTTTGAACCTTTCAGGAACTCTCGAGATTGCTGACCCAAGCCAGATGTCCAGAAATGTGACAAAAACGAGCAGGTCAGGCCTTATGGCCGATTCCGCGTTGCCAGAGATCGAAATGATAGAGGGCGACGGTCACCAGGGAGTGACGGATTTCGCCGGAGGCTACGAGTTTTGGAATGTCTGCCAGCGGAATGAGGCGGGTGAGAATATCTTCGCCGTGGTCCCACTCACAAGCATGTTTGCAAACACAATTGCGGACATAAACGGTGTAGCAGGTGTTGCTCATGATGGCAGGATTGGGATAGATGCTGCCGAGGATTTCCGGTTGCTCACCCTCGTAGCCGGTTTCTTCACGGAGTTCACGAAGCCCCGCTGCAGTGGGTGACGGATCCCTGGGATCGATAATACCGCCGGGAATTTCCAGTTCGACCGTGTTGGTGCCATGGCGAAACTGTTCCACCATGACCAGCTGCTGATCTGGCGTGGTGGCGATGACATTTACCCAATTGGCGCTATCGATGATGTAGAAGTCATGTTCGCTTCCGGTTCTTGGAGAGATTTTTTTATCTGAACGAACATTAAAAATGCGAAAGTTGCCGACCGGTTTTGAGCCGATCTTTTCCCATGGTTTGATCATGCAGTTATAATCCTTTTTCCTTCGCGGCCCAACCCTGCTTCATCAGAGTCAGAAGATGGGTCATGGCTTCCCCATAGGTCTTGCCCTTTTGTTCGGCCAACTGCCTGGCTCGTTTGTCGAGTTGCGAAGCCATTTCCAGCGACTTCTCCTGTGGACAACCGAGGCCTACAAGTGCGGCGGCGAGTTGGTTGAGGTCGACCATAAATAAAAAAGCGCGAACGAGTTTAAATCCGTTCGCGCCTTGGAAGAATTACTTAATGGAATCAGCAGGGACGATTTTAACGCTTTCGACTCCGACACGGGAGAGCGGTTTGCTGCGTTCACCGCCGTTACTCATGGTGGTGGGAGTGTCACCAATTTTCCCGAGCACATCATCACCTTTGAGCAACTTGCCGAAGGCAGTGTATTGGCGGTCCAGGAAACGGGCATCCGCGAGGCAGACGAAGAATTGGCTGCCGGCTGAGTTGGGGTCCGAAGAGCGGGCCATCGAGAGAACCCCACGCACGTGTGGGCGCTCGTTGAATTCAGCCTGGACTTTGTGACCCGGGCCGCCGGTGCCCCACATGGATTCCTTGCTCGCGTCCTTGGTGAGCGGGTCGCCGCCCTGGATCATAAAGCCTTTGACGATGCGGTGAAAGGCGGTGCCGTCGTAGAATCCTTTGTTCGCGAGAGCCTTGAAATTCTCGACCGTTTTCGGCGCGACATCCGGCCAAAACTCCACGACCAATTCGCCAGCGGAGGTTTTGATGACGGCTACTTCGTTGGTATTGCTCACAATATCTTTGTTGGTTGAGGGTTAAACTACTTTATAGAATCGGCCGGAACAATTTTTACGCTGATGATACCTTGACGCTTGTCGGGGCGGTCTGGAGGATGGGTTGGAGTGGTGGCAATTTTTTCCAGGACATCGTCGCCTTTAATCAATTTGCCAAAGGCAGTGTATTGATGATCCAAGAAGCGAGGACTGCCATGGCAGATGAAGAACTGGCTGCCAGCGGAGTCGGGATCGGCCGAGCGGGCCATGGAGATGACACCGCGTTCATGGGGACGGTCGTTGAACTCAGCCTTGATTTTGTAGCCGGGATCGCCGGTGCCCCAGGCATCTTCCTTGCTGGCATCCTTGGTAAGCGGATCGCCGCCCTGGATCATAAAACCTTTGATGACGCGATGGAAGGCGGTGCCGTCGTAAAAACCTTCCCTGGCAAGTTTCTTAAAATTCTCGACCGTTTTTGGCGCGACGTCGGGCCAAAATTGAATCACCATATCGCCCGCAGTCGTTTTGATGACGGCAACTTCATTGGTTGCGGCCGATTTTTTCTCCTCTTTCTTTTCTTCTGTTTTAGGTTCGTCCTTCTTGGATTCCTTGGCGTCCTCCGCACGTGCGGTCACGAGGCCCATGGCCAAGGTCAGTAAACAAGTCAGAATAAGTGATTTCTTCATAGTTGTTTGTAATTTCGGGGAAAACCTTCCATGAAATCCCGGCAAAGTCACGCGCGGATTTTCAGGGAGCCCGGCGCGGGCTGAAAAAATAGGCCCAGAATCAATTGGCTATCAGAGAGCGGGGCGGATATAAATATTTCAACCACCGCAGGCACACAAGCAGAGGAAATGCTATGAAATTATCTACCATGCTGTTGTTGCTCTGTATCGTTGGGCTGGTTTTGGGATTGGCTGATGTCGGAAGTCCCGCCCTCTCCGGAGTTAGTCGTGCACTCGGCGCGACCTTCTTTGTCCTGTTTTTCCTCGCGTGGTGCACGGAGGGGATCTCGGCGAATAAGCTTGAATAAGCAGGGCTAAAGCACATCTGTTTCATCCGCCGGGGCGGTTTTTCAAAGTTCAGTCGGCATCGCGAGCGTAAAATGTTTTTGCCTCGCGACCATCCTTGGTGACGGTTTTGATGCAAAGCACTTCTCCATTGGCATCGCGGAGGATTACCTTGCTGTGAGTGTTTCCGCGTAGAATTACCCAAATATTCAAGCGCAGCCGTGCAATTAGAATTTTTAGGCGCTTCATGACGTCTATTCACCGTGTTTTACCGAAGCCGGGTAAGACCGTAGTTAAACCAGCGGCTTGACAGCAGACAGTAAATCTCAAAATCTCAGGTGCAAATCAAATTTCGAATATGATTATGAAAGACCGCCTCTTCGGGCGACTGCCGTTTTCGGGCAAAAGCATTCTTGCCGCGGCATCCGCTGTATCCCTCGTCACCTCGTGTCTTGCGGCCGAGCCCGAAGCTGGTTTTACCAGCATCTTCGACGGGCAGACATTGAATGGCTGGACCTACATAGGGAGAAAGGCGGCGAATATGTGTGAAGGATGGAACCATGTCTGCCCAGCCCATAGCAGCGGTAATTTAATCACGGAAAAGGAATACTCGGACTTTGTGATGAGGTTCGAGTTTAAGGTGCATCCGGGCGGGAACAACGGCGTGGCCGTGCGTGCGCCAAATGAAAATGAGAACCTTACCTATGTCGGGGTTGAGGTACAGTTGCTGGATGATGGTGCTCCCATTCACAAGGACATCAAGCCGTGGCAACACAATGGATCGGTGTATGGGTTGATTCCTTCGCATGACAGCCAGGCCAAGCTCGACGAGTGGAACACGGAGGAACTTTCGGTCATCGGGCGTCATTATAAAGTGGTGCTGAATGGCAGGGTAATTCTAGACGGCGATTTGAACGACGTCAGCGATCCGGAAGTCATCGGCCAGCATCCGGGCATGTTTCGTGAACGGGGGCATCTGGGTTTTCTTGGTCACCACAGCCTGTTTGAATTTCGAAATATCCAAGTGAAGGACCTGCCTTCCCAGGAGAAGGAAAATACTGCGCCCAAAGGTTTCGTAGCCTTGTTTAATGGAGAAGATATGACCGGTTGGAAAGGCCTGGTGGGTGATCCGCCCAAGCGCGCGAAAATGTCTCCTGAAGAACTGGCCGCTGGGCAGTTAAAGGCGGATGAACGCATGCGTGCACATTGGAAGGCGGAAGGTGGTGAAATCGTGTTTGATGGCAAGGGAGACAGCCTTTGCACGAAGAAGGATTACGGAAATTTCGAAATGCTGGTCGACTGGAAGATTCCTGCAAAGGGCGACAGTGGCATTTATTTGCGCGGCAGTCCACAGGTGCAAATCTGGGAACCGCACAGCCCGGGGCAGTTTAATCCCGTTGATGGCTCAGGCGGTTTGTACAACAATCAAAAGAACCCCAGGCATCCGTTGAAGTTTGCTGACAAGCCGGTGGGCGAATGGAACCGGTTCCGTATCGTAATGGTAGGGGAAAAGGTTCATGTATTTTTGAATGGTGAGTTGGTGGTGCGCGACACCACGCTGGAAAACTATTGGGAACGTGACAAACCGATCTATCCGATGGGGCAGCTTGAGTTGCAGAACCATGGCGGCCCGCTATGGTTTAAAAACGTTTATGTGCGGGAAATTCCGGTGAAATAAACCCTCGTCTCAAAACTTCACAAACGATATGAAGCAAATAATGGATCGTAGGCAGTTCATCAAGCGTTCAGCCGTCATCACTGCCGGAGCATGGTTGCTGGGGACGAAAACCTCTTTTGGGAAAATCTCTCCCAATGAGAAGCTGAATATCGGCTGCGTGGGAACGGCGGGACGTGCCTGGCAGGATGTGATGGGAGTGCAGGGCGAAAACATCGTCGCCCTGTGTGATATCGATTCCAACAACCTCGCCAAGGCTGGACAAAAGTTTCCTCAGGCCAAGCAGTACCAGGATTGGCGAAAGATGCTGGAACAAAAGGATATTGATGCGGTGGTCATTGGCACACCGGATCACACCCACGCCGTTGCCACCATTTCGGCGTTGAAGAGCGGACGTCACGTGTATTGCGAAAAGCCACTGACGCATACCATCTCCGAGGCGCGTTTGGTGGCAGAGACCGCGCACCAGACGGGATTGGTCACCCAGATGGGAAATCAGATTCATGCCACGCCTCACTACCGTCGTGTGGTGGAGATTGTTAAGAGTGGCGCGCTCGGCCCGATCAAGGAAGTACATTGCTGGGCTGATTCGCCATGGGAAACCAAACCGTTGCCAACAGGGGAACCAGTGCCGCCGAATATTGATTATGATTTGTGGCTCGGGCCGGTGGAACCTGTTCCGTATAGCAAAGAATATGTTCCGTTTAATTGGCGTCGCTGGTGGCATTTCGGCGGGGGCAGCCTGTCTGATTTTTGCTGTCACCTGACGGATCTCGCCTTTTGGTCATTGGATATTAAATATCCGAGCACCGTGGAAGCCGAAGGTCCGCCGGTCGACGCCAACTGCGCACCACCGTGGCTGATTGTGCGTTATGAGTATCCAAGGCCCGGACAGCAGTCGTTGAAATTGGTTTGGTATTCCGGTGGCAAACGCCCCAGTTACGAACTGCCGAAATGGGGTAATGGCGTTTTGTTCGTGGGTGAAAAAGGGATGCTACTGACTGACTACGAAAAGCACGTCCTCCTGCCGGAAAAGGATTTCACAGGATTTGTCGCTCCTGCTCACTCGATTCCTGATTCCATTGGCCACCATGCCGAATGGATTAACGCCATTAAGAACAAAGGCACGACTACGTGTAACTTTGGCTACGGTGGAATGATGACCGAGGCCGGATTGCTGGGAAATGTAGCCTATCGTGTTGGTAAAAAGATTGAGTGGGATCCAAAGAAATTAACGGCGAAGAATTGTTCAGAAGCAGACCAATACATTCAACATCATTACCGCAAGGGGTGGAAGATTTAGAGATGTTGGTTCATTAAATGTTTTCTCAAGGGAGAAAAGCAAAACCAGAGTCTTAAGGACTCTGGTTTTCTTTTTTAAAGTTTCGGGCTGATGCGAATTACCACTTCAACACGGGCGGGAAATATTCTGCGATCAGTTCCTCGTAATAGGGGCGAAGTTCCTTGAGGTTCGGACGCTCTGCACTCTTGGTGTAGAGATCGTAGGGGTTAAACTTCTGCACCCACTTGAACATCTCACGGTCTTCATCATTCATGAGATAATCGTATTCGCCATCACGATGCGCGGGGTAGAAGGAATGATAGCGGATCATGTACAAAGCTTCCTTCGGGAGATAATCCTTGGTCACGTGATATAGGTATTCATCGTGTCCCCAGGACATGAAGACTTTGTCCAGCCCGCACTTTTCTTCGTAAATGCCAAGGCGGGATTGATATTTTTGATTCTTGCTATCGGGATTGCCCGCAAAGAAAGAGTGGAAAACAATTTTGTCAGAGTAAGCTGCGCCGGTCGGAAAAGTATCGCCGACAACCGCCCATTGAGGTTCGCCGAAAAGACAGAGAATTTTTCCGAGATCGTGGATCAATCCGGTAAGAATGAACCAACGCGGATGACCATCCTTGCGGATCTGCTCGGCGGTCTGCATCAAATGCTCGAGTTGGGAGAGGTCGGTGTCCGGATCGCTATCGTCGATCAGCGTATTCAGATATTCCATCGCCTCCCAGATGCCCATCTGGCGCCGGTTCAAGGCGAGGAACTCGCGTCGTTTATTCTGGACGAAATCAAAGCTCTGGTTGTGGTGATTTAAACGGTAAAATTCGCGAACGGTGGGGCGGGCAGTATTCTCATAGTCCCGGAATTGTTCCTTCTTTTTGTTCGGATTCGTTCCGACGAGACTTTCTTCCGGGTAACGAACTTTTACAAAATCATCCCACTCTTCGAGGTTGGCGAGCGGTGCGGTTGAAGAAATTGGTTTTTCCGATGTTGACATATTCTTCCAGACTTAAGGGTTTACTACTCTTTGGAATAACTGAGCTATATTCAGTCGAATTACTGGGTGTCGCAAGTGAAAAATGGGAGTTATACGGGTAAGTCAGGCCCTGCGCCGTTGTCTGAGTTTATCCAAACCGACGGCAAAAATAATCACCAGGCCGATCAAAATCTCCTGCATATAAGTTTGTAAACCCATCTGGTTCGAGCCATTACGCAACACAGCCATGATCAGCGCTCCAATCATGGAACCGAGAATTCCGCCAATGCCACCATTCAAGCTGGCCCCGCCGATGACCACAGCGGCGATGATGTCCAATTCCAAGCCATTTGCCACCGTGGGATCCCCCTGGGTGAGCCGGGACAGTTGCATAAGACCCGCCAGGCCGAAGAATAATCCGGCGACAGAGTAAATAATCGTCTTTTGCCAGCGAACGCGGATACCGCAAAGCCGGGCGGCCGCTTCATTGGAACCAATTGCAAAAATGTACCGCCCGAATACGGTGCGACGCATGACAATCGACATGACGCAAGCGAGACCGATGGCAATCCAAACGCCGGGGGGCAAGGGGAAGAAATGATCCGGATCGTTGAGGGCCATGATCGAGTTGATGGCGTTCTCAGGCGCGTTCACTGTCTGACTGTTCGACAGCCATTTGGCCGCCCCACGCGCAATGCCCATCATCCCCAGGGTGACAATGAATGGCATCATTTTAAATCCGGCAATGACAGTGCCGTTGAGCATGCCGACCAATCCACCAGCTAAGATGGTAAGCAGGACGACGAGAAGAGGAGGAACATTTTTAAGGAGCAAGGTGGCTCCAACGACGCTAGTTAAAGCGACAACGGAGCCAACACTCAGGTCGATGCCACCGCTGATGATGATCATGGTCATTCCAAGTGCGCCGATGGCAACGATGACCGTTTGCGTGAAAATGATTTTGAAGTTGGCTCCCGTGAGAAAATACGGACGGACATCCGGAAGGGCGGAAAACAGTCCTACGACCAGGAGCAATCCGAGGAAGGGGCCCAAGGTCGTTAGCAGCCAACCCAGGCTAAAGCCCTTGCGAACGGCGACAGGAGTTTGCGTTTTTGGCAGTGGCAAGGCCGGGTTCATGCTGGCAATTCAGCGTTGAGAACTACTTCAAATACGTATCCAACGGTGGATGTATGAGTTCCTTGATTCCTGCTTGCTCCATGTTTTCGGGAGTCACGATTTGGACGCCGGTATCGATTCGCTTTTCCACCTTCTCTCCTTGCAGGTGTTGGACCATGGTGATTACTCCCAGATAGCCCATGCGCAATGGATTTTGAACCACCAGACCTTGAACATCTCCGTTTTTCAGATCGATAACGGATTGGGAACCGGCATCAAAGCCAACCATCTTTACCTTGCCACCAGCTTTACCAATGTCCCGGAGCGCCTTCGCCATCGCGACCGTCGGCGGTTCGCAGGGACAGAAAATGCCATTGACCTCATGACCGAAGCGGTTCAGAAGATTTTGTGAAGCTTGATAGGCCGTTTCGCGCGTGGCACCGGCATGCTGATCGGAGGAGATCACTTTAATATTGGGAAACTTGGACTTGAGAGTATCCATGAAACCGGCCTCACGTTCCTCGGTGCTGGCGGAGCCGACGGCGTAGCGGAGCAGAATGACGTTGCCTTTGCCCTCGAGTAGCTGGCCCATGCGTTCGGCAGCCAATTGACCGCCTTTGTAATTATCCGTCGCAACGAAGCTGACGTATTTATCGGTCTTCAACGCCGAATCGAAGATGACAACGGGGATTTTGGCCCGAATGGCATTGTTTACCGGGGCAACCATGGCTTGATTGTCCAGTGGGGCCAAGACCATGCCGCTCACGCGGCGGGTCATGAAGTTTTCGACGACTTGAATCTGCTGGTCTCGGTCGTCCTCGCGCAACGGGCCCTTCCAGATAAGATCGACTTTGATGCCTTTTTCCTGCAATTCGCGCTGCGCTTTGATGGCCCCAGCGTGGATGCACTGCCAATACTCATGAGTTGTTCCTTTTGGAATGACCGCGATGGTATATGACTTATCCGCAGCACAGGAAAGGCAGATTGAGGAAAGAAAGAGAGCACACGTGAGCAAGTTTCTAAGCACCGGGTTCATACTTGTAACGTTATTGGGGAGAAGTCTGGTTTTCAACTCTTTTGATTCAAATGACTGTAAAACTGGAGGTCGACGGTAACATTTACCACTTGAAATACGTTAAGAACTTGTATGAATGCGAAAAAATGGCTGGCGATAGTGATTACAGTTGCAGTGACTATGGGTGGCTTATCAGTGGCTTTGAAGGTGCGGGCGGAGAACGGTCCAGGCCGTCGAGCAATGGGCGGGCAATTCCTGACGAAGGCCAAGGAGAAGCTCGGTTTGACCGATGAGCAGATCACAAAGATCAAGGTGGAGCTGCTGGCGGAAAAAGATACACTCAAGCCGATGATTCAGGCGTTACACGACGCCAAGATCGAACTGAGGGAAGTGATTCAGAAAAAAAGTGCAGCCGAGAGCGACATCCGTGATGCCTCTGCAAAGGTGGCAGTGGTGGAAGCGAATTTGGCGGTTGAAAGAGCGAAGCTTTATGGCAAGCTCAGCCCAATTCTGACCGCTGATCAACTTGCCAAAATTGATGAGTTTCAGCAGAAGATGGATGACTTTGTCGATGGAGCGATTTCAATATTTTTTGCCCGCCTGGCTCAGTAGTCATTACATCGCGGTCGGGCCAAACCGAACGGTGAGTGAGGATGCTGAACTGCTGGAACGAATCAGGAATGGTTCGTCGGATGATTTCACCGAGATTGTTCGACGATACCAGGCGCAGGTGTTTGCCATCCTCTACAAGTACGAACGGGACCATCAAAAATTGGAGGACCTGGCCCAGGAAACATTCGTCAAGGCCTGGCGGTTCCTGGATAAATTCGATGAACGTGCGCCCTTCCATCACTGGCTTTCGCGCATTGCAGTCCATGTAGCCCTCGACCATCTGCGCCGGCAGAAACGATTTCGGGCCGAGCTGGCGATGGAAGATTTGGGCGAGGAAGTTTTTGAATGGTTGCACGATCCCAATGCAGAGGCGCGACTCGAGGCGGGTCGGGCAGGGGAGCTGCTGAACCTCGCCATGAGCGAGCTTTCGCCGGAGGACCGACAGGTAATCACTTTGCTGGAATTGGAAGGGTGCAGTGTAAAAGAGATCTGCGCATTGACCGGCTGGACCAGCCCGACGGTGCGTGTGAGAGCGTTTCGCGCCCGGGCGCGATTGAAGAAAATACTGACCCGCATGCAGGAGAGAACAAATGAATGATCGCAAACTAAAGAATTTATTCGAGCAAGCCAGGAAGGAACCATCACCAAGGCCGACGGATGGTTTTGAGCAGAATGTAATTCGAGCTCTGAATCGCGCGGAAACGAAGGTGATCGAAGAACCATCGCTTTGGGACCAATTGGGACAAATGTTTCCGCGCATGGCAGTGGCGACGCTGCTGATCATTGGGATTTGCATGGCTGCGGAATTTTATGGTCCCAATTCGGCAAGTCTGACTTCCGAGGCGGGCCAGTTTACCGATCAATGGTTTTTTGCGGATGGTGAGAATTAGAATGAAGAATTTAAAACCAACGCTGGTGTTGATCCTTGTGTTTGTGGCTGGAGTGGTCGTTGGCAGTGTGGTGACCCGCCAGCTTGCCATTGGCATTATCCGCCGGGCAGCTTTGAATCCAGAACTGGTCAGGGAGAGGTGGGAGAAAGATTTGGTGCGACGGTTGCAGCTGAATCCCGAACAGCAAAAAGAGGTGCACGTGATTTTAGGCGATACCCAGATCCGGCTGCGAGAATTGCGGCGGAAGAATCAACCGGAGTTTCAGGAGATCATGAGCAATACTCAGGCAAAAATTTCGGCGACGCTTACTCCCGAGCAGCGGGAAAAGTTTCAAAGATACCGAGCAGCAAATAAAAGATTTTTGCAACCCTGATCGGCCGAAGAGCCGTTTGGCTGGGAAACTGGAAATGGAGAGATCTGGGCGAAGTCCAGTGAACTCGCGTGTGATAGCGTGAGACAGGATTTTTTTGTAGCTTCTAGTTGCACTTCTGCTCAGGCCGACGGCTTCTCGTCAATGCCGCCGCATTATTTTCCAGCTCACATTCCTTCGGTTTTCATTAGCGCTTCGATTTCAAGCACTTCTGTGTGCTACCGAAGCTGCCTGGTTTTATTGCCCAAAGCGTAAAAATAAATTGAACAATAATGCTAGTTGACTAGTCGGTATAAATGGCAGGCAAGTGGGCAAAATAGCCCGAATAATCACAGGTTAGGGTATGCAGAATAGCATTTAAAATCAGCAGTTTACAGATTTTTCAAAATATAGTTGACTGTTTAGTAAAGAATGATATTTTCTAGAACGTCGTTATTGAAAGATTTTGTGGCGGAGATTGAGAGCTAAAGATGAAACAAGTATCCAAGATAATGAAGGCCTTGTGCAAAACTCAGAGATTTCATCCGAACGCCAGGTTGGCAAGGCAAAAGAAGGTGGTGCTTGTCGGCTCTCAAATATCTCATCGCCAGTATAATGCGGAAAAATGAATTGGCCGGTGGTTTTCAAGAAAGGGAATCATATGAGAAAGCAATGGAAAGCAGTCTCGTTAGGGCAAAAGGTTGAACAACGTATCGGATGCGTGGCTAGATCCGCGGCAAACTACCGCAACTATAACACGGTAGTTGAGAGGAGCCAGGTAGTTGAGCGCCTCTATAAGCAGGTGGCTGGGCGATTGCCTAAGGAACTATTCAAGCAGGCGGTATGGGAAGCTGAGGCTTTGGCCTCCACCACACCTTACCCGCTTTTATTTCTACCTGCATTGGCAGAGGAAAAAATTTCAAACATGGAGCAGTGGGCCGAACGTCAGCGTGAGATTCGCGAACGGCAACCAATCTTTGCAACGGCCGCGTAATCCAACTGAGAGAAACCGCAAAGCGAAACAGAAAAGGAATTTTGTGAAGACATTGAAGCAACATAAGAAAGTAACGAAGAAGCAAGCCTCATCCACGGAACTTGGAAGGGGTGGGCGAAAGATCACTTTAAAGCGGCGCGCTGAGGTGCCAACTTTGAGCGGACGTTCCAAGGTGGTTGAAATCGATGAACCGACGTTAGAGCAACTGTCGAAGACCGAAACGAGCGTCCCTCGCGAGGTGGCTCCAGTGGAACAGCCGGTGGAACGCCAGCCTTACGATGGCAATACGGCCTTTAACCTTTATCTCCGTGAAGTTGGGCAGACCAAATTGCTCACCCCACAGGAGGAGGTTGATTTGGCCAAGCGGATCAAGAAGGGTGATAAAAAAGCCCGCGAACAGATGATCAAGGCGAATTTGCGCCTGGTGGTGAAGATTGCACGCGAGTATGAAGATTACGGCATGCCTCTTTTGGACCTGATCAATGAAGGCAACATGGGCTTGATGAAGGCCGTGGAACGTTTTGACCCTGCGAAGGGCGCCAAGCTTTCCACCTACAGCGCCTGGTGGATCAAACAATCCATCAAACGCGCGTTGGCCAATCAATCCAAGACCATCCGTTTGCCTGTGCATGTCGTGGACAAGTTGTTCCATATGCGCCAGGCCTCGGTGAAATTGCAGGAAGTGCTGGGGCGTGAGCCGACGGACGAAGAATTGGGCGATGAACTTGGATTTAGCGCTCAAAAAGTGGCGCAACTGCGCACGGCGGCGATCCGTCCGGCTTCGCTGGAAGCCCCATTGGGTGATGATGAAACCAGTCGTATTGCAGATGTGGTGCGCGATGAAACTGCCGACACCCCTTACGAGCAGTTGGAAGAGAAGACGAATACTTCCATGCTGCGCGAGTTGGTGGCGACTTTGGATCCGCGTGAAGCGGAGATCCTGCGTTATCGTTTTGGCCTGGACGGAGATCCTGAACGGACACTCGAAGAAGTGGGCCAGAAGTTCGGTGTGACGCGCGAACGCATTCGCCAGATTCAGAATGTTGCGCTCAATAAATTGCGCAAACAAATCGAGAAGTTGGAGACAGTCAAAGCTGCCGCTTGACGGTGGCGGCTTCAAGGGTAAGGGTAACGCACTGAGGGATAGGGTATGGATCTGAAATTACAGAATAAACGGGCTCTGGTCAGTGGTTCGACCGCAGGAATAGGATTGGCAATTGCAGAATCACTGGCCAGAGAGGGCGCTTCAGTCATTATTTCGGGGCGTTCTCAAGCACGTGTCGATGAGGCAATAAAGAAGCTTCGCGCGAACGGCATCAAGGGAGAAATTACAGGAGTTGCGGCGGATTTATCCACCAAGCCAGGTGTCGAAACACTTACCAGGCAGGTACATTCCGTGGACATTCTCGTTAACAACCTCGGCATGTACGCGCCGAAAGCTTTCGAGCACATAACTGACGAGGAATGGCTCAAAATTTATGAAGTGAACGTGCTGAGCGGCATCCGGCTCAGCCGTTTTTATTTGCCCAAAATGTTGGAAAACAATTGGGGTCGGATTGTTTTTATATCCAGCGAGTCCGGAGTAAACATACCGGTGGAGATGATTCACTATGGAATGACGAAGACGGCGCAGTTGGCGATTGCGCGTGGACTGGCGGAGACGACTGCCGGGACAGGTGTGACCGTCAATTCCGTTCTGCCGGGACCGACCAGATCCGAGGGGGTGGGACAGTTTGTTGAAGACATGGCCAAACACAATAAAACGGATGTGGCTGCGGTCGAAAAGGAGTTCTTCAAATCGGTGAGGCCGAGTTCCCTGCTGAAAAGATTCGCCACCTCGGAAGAAGTTGCCGCAATGGTGACTTATGTGTGCAGTCCAGTGGCGTCGGCGACGAATGGCGCCGCGTTGCGAGTGGATGGCGGCGTGGTTCGATCCATTTTGTAGATCTTCACGCACTTATATTTACAGCGCGATGCTCCGGCATCGCTTTCGATTTCTGATCACCTGACAAATTAAAAATTCTCCTGCGACTCAAGCAAGCGGGTGCAGGGACTAAAGGCGATATGGAACAACGAAAACTTGGCAGGCAGGGATTGGTTGTCTCAGCCATCGGGCTGGGATGCATGGGCATGTCGGATTTTTACGGTGGCAGGGATGACAAGGAGTCTCTCGCGACGATTGATCGGGCGTTGGAACTGGGAATTACCCTTTTAGATACGGCGGACATGTATGGCCCGTACAAGAACGAGGAGTTGGTGGGAGAAGCCATCCAGGGACGACGCGACAAGGTGGTGATTGCGACGAAGTTTGGAATTTTGCGCGATCCGAATAATCCCAGCGTACGCGGCGTCAGCGGCAAGCCGGATTACGTCAAAAGATCGTGCGAGGGAAGCCTGAAGCGTTTGAAGACGGATGTTATCGATCTCTATTACCAGCACCGCGTCGATCCGGAAACGCCGATAGAAGAAACGGTGGGGGCGATGGCGCAGTTGGTGAAGGAAGGCAAGGTAAGATTTATAGGCTTATCGGAGGCTGGGGAGGACACAGTTCGTCGCGCGCACAAAGTTCATCCAATTAGTGCACTGCAAACCGAGTATTCACTTTGGACCCGCGATCCTGAGGATGGTATTCTGGACGTTTGCCGGGAGTTGGGAGTCGGATTCGTTGCGTATAGTCCACTGGGACGGGGATTTCTCACGGGGCGTTTCAAAACTTTTGAGGATCTACCCGCAGATGATTACCGGCGCAATTCGCCGCGGTTCCAAGGAGAGAATTTCCAACGCAACCTGGACCTGGTGGCACGCATCGCACAAATGGCCAAAGAAAAGGGATGCACGCCCGCGCAATTGGCACTCGCCTGGGTTTTGGCTCAAGGAGAAGATGTTGTTCCGATTCCAGGAACGAAACAGCGGAAATATCTTGAGGAAAACGTCGGGGCGCTGAAAGTGAAACTTACCAAAGACGATTTGGCGCGCATCGATGAGGTGGCGCCCAAGGACGCGGCGGCAGGAATGCGATATCCCGAGTATGCCATGGGGTCGGTAAATCGCTAATGCAGAATTCAGAAGGTAATCATGAAGGCAATTCGAGTTCACCAATTCGGCGGTCCTGAGGTTTTGAAGCTGGAGGACGTTCCCAAACCAGAGATTGGTTCGGGAACAGTTCTCGTGAAAGTGCATGCTGCGGGGATAAATCCCGTGGACACATATGTTCGCTCGGGTGCGTATGCCGCCAAGCCGAACCTACCTTATACGCCGGGGAAGGACGCTGCCGGAGTGGTTGAAGGAGTTGGTGCGGGAGTTGGCAACGTGAAGATCGGGGATCGGGTGTACGTAGGCGACAGCATCACCGGGACTTATGCGGAGTATGTCTTGTGCGAACCGACGCAGGTGCATCGTTTGCCCGAGAAAGTAACCTATTCACAAGGAGCGGCGGTGAACGTGCCTTATGCAACGGCTTATCGTGCGTTGTTTCAAAAAGCGCAAGGAGTTGCGGGTGAAACAGTGCTGGTGCATGGAGCAACGGGTGGAGTTGGTATTGCGGCGGTGCAATTGGCCAAGGCTGCTGGATTTATCATCATTGGTACAGGTGGTACTGAGGAAGGACGCAAGTTGGTGAAGGAGCAGGGAGCGCATCATGTTTTGGACCATCGCGCGCCCGAGTATCTGAAACAGATTCTGGATTTAACCGGAGGGCGGGGTGTCGATCTCATTCTCGAAATGGCGGCCCATGCAAATTTGGGGAAGGATCTCACCCTGCTGGCGAAGGGGGGACGCGTAGCGGTGATTGGCAGTCGCGGGCCGGTGGAGGTGAATCCGCGTGATATGATGAGCCGGGACGCGGCAATCATTGGAGTGTTTCTGAATAGCGTGTCGCCGAAGGATCTGGCGGGAATTCACCTGGCATTGGAAGCGGGATTGGAGAATGGCGCGTTGCGACCGGTTGTTCGAAAGGAGTTACCCCTCGCTGAGGCTGCCTTGGGCCACAAGCTGGTGATGGAGCCTGGTTCGTTTGGGAAAATTGTTTTAATTCCATAACCGTCAAGGAAACAGAGCTATGAATTACAAATTGTTTGGCAAAAGTGGGCTGCGAGTTTCTGAGATTTGTCTTGGGACCATGACTTTTGGTGAGGAGTGGGGGTGGGGTTCCTCGAAGGATGAGAGTCGAGCGATTTTCGATTTATATGTCGCAGCCGGAGGGAATTTCATCGATACCGCGGATGGCTACACTAATGGGAGCAGCGAGCGTATGGTGGGAGAATTTGTCGGGGCGCAACGTGATCGTTTTGTCATCGGAACGAAATATTCGTTTAACAGCAACCCGGGTGATCCCAATGCTGGAGGGAATCATCGCAAGAATATGGTGCGCGCACTTGAGGGCAGTCTCAAGCGTCTCGGGACAGATTATGTGGATGTGTATTGGCTGCATGCCTGGGATTCGCTGACACCGGTGGAGGAAGTCATGCGGGCAATGGATGATCTCGTGCGTGCGGGAAAAATTCTTTACGCCGGAGTTTCCAACATGCCGGCGTGGTTGATATCGCAAGCGAACACGCTGGCGACATTGAGAGGTTGGACACCCTTCGTGGGATTGCAGATTGAGTATAGCCTTATCGAGAGAACGCCTGAGCGTGAGCTGTTGCCGATGGCGAAGGCCTTGGATATTGGCGTGACTGCCTGGTCGCCGTTGGCGAGTGGGTTATTGTCAGGGAAGTACACCAAGAAATCGGGTAACGGCGAAGAGAAGCGCCTGGACAAGGCGAATTTTACCAAGCTGGACGAGCGGAATCTGTCCATTGCCAAAGCGGTTCAGGAGATCGCCGATGAAATTAACCGGTCACCGGCGCAGGTGGCGATCAACTGGGTGAGGCAGCGTTATAATACCATCCCGATTATTGGCGCGCGGAAAGTTTCGCAAGTCAAGGACAACCTGGCCTGCCTGGATTTCATTCTGCCGGATAATATCATGAAGAAACTGGACGATGTGAGCAGGATTGAGCTGGGATATCCTCATGATTTCCTGACCCGACAAGCGGTCAGCGATTTTCTACATGGCGGCACGCTGGGGCAAATTCACAATCACCGGGCCTGATTTCCAACACATTATTAAACTGCCGCATACCTCTTTAGTTGCAGGATTCCTGAATGAGCTTGCGAGGGCTTCGATTCAACTTAGAATTACCGGTTTGAGTAGGATGTAACAAAAATGAGCAAAGAAAATCAACCGGGTGGAAGTCACTGGACCCTCGCACGCGAGCGTTTGCTGCTGCTAACCCTCGCCGCAATCCAGTTCACAACCATTTTAGATTTCTTAATCATCATGCCACTTGGGCCGCAGTATATGCGGGTGTTCAGCATAGACCCGAAGCAATTTGGGCTAATTGTTTCCTCCTATGGGATCAGCGCAGGCGTTGCGGGACTCGCGGCGGGATTCTTTTTGGATCGATTTGACCGGAAGAGAGCGCTGTTATGGCTCTACCTTGGATTTGGCGTGGGGACGCTGTTTTGTGCCATGGCTTATAATTATCAGTTGCTGGTGGCGTCGCGGTTTTTTGCGGGGGCTTTCGGTGGCGTGGTTGGAGCCGTTATCCTCGCGATTGTGGGTGATGTGATTCCTATGGAGCGTCGTGGAGCAGCGATGGGCATGGTCATGTCCGCATTTTCCGTGTCGTCAATCGTGGGCGTACCGTTGGGGTTGTTGCTCGCGAGTCATTATAACTGGCACGTACCCTTCTATGCGTTGACGGTGTTGAGCTTCATCATTCTGATCATCGCTGCCTGGATTACGCCGCCGTTGCGCGGACATTTGGCACATCACCAGGATCAACATCCATTCGCGAGGACGTTGACGGTAATGATGCATCCCGATCATCAGAAAGCTTTTCTATTCATGGCTGCGCTTACCTGCGCAGGATTCGCCGTTTTTCCTTACATCAGCACTTATATGGTGTCGAATGTGGGGCTTACTGAAACCCAATTGCCATTGATTTATTTGTGCGGAGGATTGTGCACCTTGTATAGCATGAACTGGGTGGGACGGTGGGCGGACCGCGCGGGAAAGTTGAGGGTGTTTACCATTACCTCGTTGACCACAGCCGTGCCAATCCTGCTGGTTACCAATCTGCCGCGTGTACCGGTGGTGGCAGCGGTCGCCACTTCCACGTTGTTGATGGTTTGCATGTCGGCCCGGATGGTGCCGGCCATGGCCATGATGACGGGAGCGGTTGAAGCGCGATATCGCGGAGGATTCATGAGTATCAACTCCGCGGTGCAGCAACTCAGCATGGGAGTGACAGCATTTTTGGGTGGTTACATTGTTCAGCAGAAAACTCCAACCAGTCCAGTGACTCATTTTCCAATCAATGGATTTATTTCCATCGCCTGCGCCTATGGTTGCATTTATCTAGCCAGGTTTTTGAAAGCTCCGGTGAAAAAGGAAGTGGCAGCAGAACCTGTGCTTATGGAGGGATAATCATTTTTCGCCCGGGAGAGAAGTTCCTTCCTTGCGTTTCCTTTGAGTTAAATAAAGAGCAAAGGACCACAGTCCGGAGAAGCGGTAGCCTGGGTCTACGTAGCGTTCAATGACGTAGAAGGCGAAATAATAGAAGCGACAGAAACACCAGATGGAAATGGCGAGCAAAGTGCAGATCCTTAACGACGGATGTTCCAGGATCAACAACGTTGCCGAGAGGAGACCAACCAGGAGAAAAAGGATGCCTTTAAACTTGATCCAATTGGGATTTGTAAGGTCTTTCATGGGGGATAAGTAAAAGGTTAGGTTAGTAACAAAATCAAATCGTTAACAGTGTTTAACAAATCAGGAGTTATCCCAAGGGGCGCTGATTTATTTGGACTGGCTTTTCGCTGCGGTCGGCGATACGGACACATTCTTAAAACGATTTACAAAGCGAGGCCATAGCAACATGCCTGCCGCAACAATCATCAACATCAGGCCAAGCCCTCCGAGGATTGCGGATGTACCCCAAATCTCCATGAAGGAATTGATCTTCGCCTGGGCAGGGTTTAACTGGTTATAAAGCACTGGAACAATTTCTCCGAGCTGATAGCCAGGTCGGGAGGTATACGATGAAAACACCCTATTGGTGTGAGTGACACCGCGGCCATCCTGAAAAGCAAATACTGATGCATACGAGACCGAGTTATGCTCTTTGTCTTGCCTTTCCTTGAAGCCGACAACCAGCCCCTGAGCAGGCAGGGCATGATGGAGAAAGTTCCAGGAATATGCGGCGATGAAAATGGCAGCCAAAAAGAAAAGGAGACCCATTCCACTCAAAAACCAACCGCGAATTGCCAGGTTGGTCTTCTGCGATCGAGCCGGAGTCTTGCGCATGGCTTTGGAAAGACCGACGATTAATCCGACCCAGATTCCAAGGCTGAAGACGAGGATTACGAGGACAAAGACTACGAGAATAAGAATAGGCATGCTAAATAAAAATCTTTGCTTATCCTTGTTAAGGAATTAGTCCTGGTTGCCGATAAAACTGAGCAATCAACGGAACCTTCACAGACGGGCGTCGGTGAAGGGATGAACTGGTCTTGAATCAGGTAGCTCATGGATTCCTTTTCCACGTGATACCTTGAAGAAAAACAATGGTAGTAACAAGCCAGAACTGTGGAGGAAATGGAAAAGAAAAACCGCCTCCCTCAACCGACTGCAAGTGAGTGCAAAGACGTGGTTTCGGTGCTCATTTGACCTCCAGCAAATTGGCATTACTCTAAGCCATTAAATATCCCGGAACTTTCTGGGTTTCGGGAGGAAAGGCAGAGAGAATGAGAACCTACAATTTAGATGATCAGGAACCGGAAAAGGTGATCATCGAAGGAGTCTCCAATAGTGCGGAGACACCGATAATCACAGGAGCAACCCCAACTTTACAACCAAACGACGATCAGTTGCTGGACAGCTATTCCCAGGCGGTGGTCCACGCGGCTGAGCAGGTGAGCCATTCGGTGGTAAACATTGAAGTGCACAAGCGGGTTCCGGGGCGCGGTGAGGTGCGCGCCGGCAGCGGGTCGGGATTCATTATCAGCCCGGATGGACTGGTGCTGACAAACAGCCATGTGGTTCACGGCGCGGACAAGATCGAGGTGACGCTGGATGATGGACGTCGCCCGGATGCGCATTTAATCGGCGAAGATCCGGAGACGGATCTGGCGGTATTGCGGATTTATGCGCCGAATCTCGCGGTGGCTAAACTTGGCGAATCCAAAAACTTGAAAGTTGGCCAGCTCGCCATCGCGATCGGCAATCCATATGGGTTTCAATACACGGTAACGGCGGGTGTGGTGAGTGCGCTGGGCAGGTCATTGCGCGCCAGCTCGGGACGATTGATGGATGATATCCTGCAAACTGATGCGGCCCTGAATCCGGGCAATTCCGGCGGGCCACTCGTTAACTCCCGGGGCGAAGTGATCGGGGTGAACAGCGCGGTGATTTTGCCAGCGCAGGGAATCTGTTTTGCGATTGCGATCGATACTGCGAAGTATGTGGCGGGCTGGTTGATCAAAGATGGCAAGATACGGCGGAGCTATATCGGAGTCGGCGGGCAGAATGTAAAGATTCATCGGCGGGTGATACGATTTCATGGTTTGCCGGTGGAGAGCGGTTTGCTCGTGGTTTCCGTTGAGCCTGGCAGTCCGGCTCAAAAAGCTGGATTACAGGAAGGGGATATCCTGGTGGAGTTCGCGGGACAACCGGTGGAGAGCATCGATGCACTCCACAAATTGCTCACATACGCGCGGATTGGCACGCAGACGCCGATAACGGCGATCCGTCACACCGAGAAATTGTCGCTCGAAATTGTGCCAGGTGAGTCGCAGTGGAAAGCTGATTGAGTTCACCAGACGTATTAGTGAACCTGTGAAGGGGGTGCTTGAAACAGCACCCCCTTTTATTTTGTTGGGATTTATTTTGCCTTGGTGAGCGGCATGCTTACAAGGTGTTCTGAAAGGAACCAGACTTGAAGTTCGTTCGTGCGCAGAACGTCGCTAACCAGGAGGTCATTGGTGCCGTCATCTTCGATATCGGCAGCGCGATGAGCGGCGGAACGCGTCTCCTTGATCACAATTTCGTGCGCCTCCAGCAGTCGGGAGATTTCGACGGGAACTTCTTCGCGGCCAGTTGGAGGGCGGGGAATGTTTGTGGTTTCAGCCACATCGTGAGCCATGGCCACACTGATGCCGCCCAGGAGCATGATGCGTTCGGCAATCTCATCCACCAACTCGGTTTGCTCTGAATAGTGCTTATCGAAGAGCAGGTGGAGTTGATAAAAGGTTGGGCCACTGACCTGCCAATGTGACTTTTTATAAAGGTCCCGAAGGGTGATGGTGTCGGAAAGGATTTGGTTCAGTTCGCCTACCATTTCCTCCCGCACTTTGACGGACAGGCCGATGGGCAGTTCTGCTATGACAGCATCAAATGGCTGAATTTCCTTCGCTCGCTGATGGAGTTTTGGCTGTGCCCGGTCAAAGCGGGGTGAGGCGGCGCGAAGCGAGCTGAATCTTTTTGATTTCATAGTGTTGAAAACTTTCCGATCCGATTATTGGAAACGACAAAAGCATGGAGTCCGTCACAGCTTGAGCCGTGGAAGGATCGTATCACAATATATCAGTTGTTGATGCCTGCCTACGATTAGTGGTTAGGTTCTTAACATCCAAAATTACCTCGTGCCCGCCAGCGTCGCAAATTTTAAAAGCGATTTGTCCCTGAGATAAAACCCTCTGGCAGGCAGGAATGTGGTATTTTGAAATTGAGGAAATAATGAATTCACCATTTTTACAACTGCCTGCGTTTGATAAGGAGACCGGAAAGCTAAACACCATAATCGAAACATCCAAGGGCGTGCGTAATAAATACAAGTTTATGCCCGACATCGGATTGTTTGCATTGGACAAATCCCTGGCAACGGGAATGGTTTTTCCTCATGACTTTGGATTTATTCCGTCCACCAAGGGCGAGGATGGAGATCCACTGGATGTGTTGGTGCTGATGGAGGAGTCGACGTTTTGCGGTTGCATTGTGCGGACGCGATTGATTGGCGTAATCGAAGCGAAACAGAAGGAGTTGAGCGGAAAAATTGTGCGCAATGACCGGTTTATTGCAGTTTTCGACAAGCAACCGACTTATGCCGACGTGGAGGAACTGACAGACCTGAACGCGCGGGTTGTTGATGAGATTGAGCACTTCTTCATTTCCTATACCGAGATGGAAGGAAGCAAGAAGTTCATGCCGCTGAAACGATCCGGTTCGCGTGCGGCACAAAGGCTGATCAAGTCGCAGATGAGTGGTTAGGTCCGGGCTTTCCAAAATCGCGAAAGTTGGCCAACCTCGTTGGTATGCGAGCAGTCATTCAACGAGTTTCGGAAGCCAAAGTTGTCATTGAAGGAAATGTGAAAGGCGACATTGCCAAAGGATTGTTGGTCCTTCTGGCAGTGGAGGAAGCGGACACGGCTGAGGACATCGAATGGCTGAGCGGGAAGCTAGTGCGTTTGCGAATCTTTGACGATGCGAATGGAGTGATGAATCTTTCGGTGCAGGAAAGTCAGGGAGAGATTTTGCTCATCAGCCAGTTCACACTTTTTGCGAGCACGAAGAAAGGAAATCGCCCTTCCTACAGTCGATCTGCCAAACCGGAGATTGCGATTCCGTTATACGAACAATTTATTGGGCGGCTTACGGCCGATTTTGGAAAGCCTGTTCAAACGGGGGAGTTTGGAGCCGACATGAAAGTGAGCCTGACGAATGATGGGCCGGTTACCATCATCGTTGATAGTAAGAACAGGGAATAGAACAAAGAAGCCTGGGAATCATTGGCAAGGGAGAGGGAAGAGAATAGGTTCTGAGTGTGAAACGAGCGGACAAAGTGGCGTCGCCTCCGGGAAAACCGCTGATGATCTATGACGGGGAATGCAATTTCTGCAAATTCTGGGTCACCCGTTGGCAGCAAACCACCGCTGGCCGGGTGGATTATATCGATTCGCAAAATCCGAAGGTGGCCGGGCAGTTTCCAGAAATTCCCCGCGAGCAGTTTGATACGGCAGTTCAGTTCATTGAGACTGATGGAACTGTCCATAGCGGAGCTGAGGCAGTATTCCGTTCGTTGACTTACAGCCGATCGTGGAGGTGGACTTATTGGCTTTACCAGCACGCGCCCGGTTTTGCGCCCGTGACGGAGTTCCTTTACCACCTCGTTGCGAAGCATAGGACTGCGGCCTCGGTTCTCACACGACTGCTCTGGGGGCAGGAGGGAGCACTGCCGTCTTTTGTTTTCTCGCGAGCATTATTCCTTCGATTAGTAGGAATCATTTACCTGAGCGCGTTTGTGTCCTTGGGAACGCAGATACTCGGACTCGTTGGCAGCCACGGCATACTGCCTGCGAAGAACATGATGGAAGCGGTTCACGAGCAGGTGGCTCAAGGACAGATTGGATGGGAGAGATATCATTTGGTGCCCACGCTGAGTTGGGTCAGTGCAAGCGATGGATTTTTGCAGGGACTTTGCTGGGTTGGAGCGGCGTTGTCGGTAGTTTTAATTATTGGTTTCGCTCCCGCACCGTGTCTTTTTTTACTTTGGTTGATTTACCTTTCCCTGAGTGTTGTTTGTCAGGAGTTCCTGGGTTTTCAATGGGATGTTTTATTGTTGGAGACGGGCTTCCTGGCGATCTTCCTCTCACCATTGCAGTTAAGGCTTAGAACTGGAAACCTAGAGCCACCATCCAGAATTGCTCGCTGGCTACTTTGGTGGCTCTTGTTCCGACTGATGTTTGAATCCGGCGTGGTGAAGCTGGCCAGCGGCGATCTCATGTGGCGACATTTGACGGCACTCAATGTGCATTACGAGACGCAGCCGCTGCCGACGTGGATCGGATGGTATGCACATCAGGCACCGGCTGGTTTCCAAAAACTCTCCACTGTGCTGATGTTCTTTATCGAGCTGGTAGTGCCATTCTGTATTTTTGGACCGAGGCGGGTTCGGTTTTTCGCGTGCTGGAGTTTTATTGCGTTGCAGACCTTCATCTTCTTGACAGGGAATTACTGCTTTTTCAATTTTTTGGCGATTGCGCTTTCATTGCTGTTGTTGGATGACGCCGCACTGAGGAGGCTGGTTCCGGCCAGATTTAGAAGAAAGTGTTTAATGGAGGATGTGATTGAAATCCAGGAGACAGAGGATTCTGAGAAGCACAAAACCTTGCCGGAAATCACGGTGCCACGGGGGCCGCTACAACAACCCGGCGCAGCCAGGCTCAATTGGTCCAAATGGATTCTGGTGCCAGTGGCGGCGGTTGTCCTGCTTGTGAGTGTGCCGCAAGTGTTTGGCCTGTTGGGATGGCGTGCATGGCCAGCGTGGGATCTTGCTCTTTACGAATGGATCAGCCCGTTTCGTAGCGTGAACAGCTATGGATTGTTCGCGGTGATGACGAATCCCCGCTTCGAAATCATCGTGCAGGGAAGTGATGATGGGCAGATGTGGAAGGATTATGAATTTAAATATAAACCGGGAGAATTGAAGCGAAGGCCAAAGTTTGTTGCGCCGCATCAGCCGAGGTTGGATTGGCAGATGTGGTTTGCGGCATTGAGCGCGTACCAGGAGAATCCCTGGTTTGTAAACTTCTGTATTCGGTTGCTGCAAGGAGAGCCGAGCGTGTTGAAGCTAATGGACAGAAATCCGTTTCCACAAAGGCCGCCGCGTTATCTCCGAGCGGCGGTGTATGAGTATCACTTCACGAACTTCAAGGAACGGCGGGAGAGCGGCAACTGGTGGAAGCGGGAATATAAGGGCGAATACCTGCCGGAAATTTCATTGAAATAAAGACGCTCTGCCCATGGCAAATGTCAGGGATTGTTTGTTGCTCCAATTTCGACTTAGATGTCAGGGATGGCTGGCAACTCGCAGACTTATAAAACGCCGGGTGGTTTAAAGGCGTTGCAATTTGATTTGTTCAAGCCGTACGAAGAAATGTTTCGTTACGGGACTTTTACGCGTCACGGCGGGGTGAGCCTGGCACCTTTTGATTCGTTGAATACTGTCTTCGCCACGAATGATGTGAGGGAGCACGTGGCAATGAACCAGCAGAAGGTGCGGGAAGCGCTTGGATTTCCGAATGCACCGCTGGTGGTTCCCAGTTTTGCGCACAGCAATAAAGTGGTGACCGTCCGGGACAGGGAGATGGTTACCTCAAAGTTTTACACTCTGACAGGTGCCGATGCGGTAATCACGAAGGAGCGAGAGGTGATTCTTTTTCTGAGCACGGCGGATTGCAGTCCCATTTTCTTTTACGAGAAGCAGTTTGGAGTCATTGGGTTGGCGCACGCTGGGTGGCGGGGAGTCGTTGCCAATGTTGTGGGCGAGACCATCAAGGCGATCTTTGATTTCGTGCCGGCTTCCGCGGAAAATATTGTGGCGGCAATAGGGCCGACGATTGGACATTGTTGCTATCGGATGGCGAATGCCGAGCAGGCTGGATTACCGGGGTGGGAGAAATATTTGGGAAAGTGCGAGTATGGTTTGACGGCGGTTGATCTTGGGAGCGCACTGGAGGATCAACTGTATGATGCGGGAATTCTGAAGGAGAATGTTTTCAATTCGCGTCTTTGCACAGCCTGTCATCGGGAACAGTTTTTTTCACATTGGGCCGAAAAGCCGAAGACGGGCAGGTTTCCATCGGCGATCGTAAAGTTGTGATGCCTGGGTGAAGTAAGTAAATATTGGCAAGGATAATGCGGCGGATGAGCTGGATTGCGCTGGCGGGTTCCGCTTCGGATTGTCTGCCTTGAACTGTTTAAAATCGCGGGCCGAAGCGGGGTTTCTTTTTGGGTTTTGATGCTATCAACATGCCGGCCCATACGGGCCTTAAGAGGTCACTGGTTTGTCCCGAGTGGCGGGTGTAAAAGGTGGGCAAGCATGACGGGTTTGACGAAAGCCATTCCCAAGTTGGTTGAATGACCTTTCCTGCCAAAGCTTTCCCGAATTCACTCAGATTTTGAGAGGGTGTTACTTGCCAGTTCCTGTGAGTTGAGCCGGAATGTTTTCGCGATTGGCGATCGCGGGGTTATCAAGAAGTTCCTTGGTGTTATTATTCATGGCGAGACTCCATTTCCAATTCCAGCACATGAAGAAGCAGGTTTTCGGGAAGTCTTTTTCCACGCCGGCGATGAAGCGGCGATAATCGTAATCGCCGGGCGGCTTCTCCGAACCATGCGGGCCGTATTCGGTGAAGCCGAAGGGCTTGGGCAACTCAGCCACTTCATCGTAACCGTGGATGTGTTGTTTATCGACGAAGTCGGTATAGGCATCGAGGCCGACGAGATCGACGTAGTTGTCACCAGCATAATAGGCGGCCGTATTTTTGCCGTGGTTGGGGCTGTAGACCCAGAGGAGGTTGTCGAGCTTTTTGGTGGTGGTGAAGTAGTGGAACATGTGTTGCCAGACTTTCTTGAAAGTTTCGGGGTCTTTATCACCCCACCAGAACCAACCGCCATTCATTTCGTGGAAAGGGCGCCAGAGGACGACAACGCCGGCGTCTTTGAGTTGTTGCAGGCCGGTGGCAATGGTGTCGAGTTCGTTCATCCAACGTTTGTGAGTGTCTGAATTGGGATCGAGAAGGGTGTTCAGGTCAACACCCTTATCCCGCAGGCCGCCGCCATTGGTGTTGGCGGGATTGTATAGGTGTGCACTGATGGTGACGAGACCGCCTTGTTTCCAGTAATCGATGGCTGCCTGATTTGGTTCCTTGGAGGTAAGGCTGCCTCGTCCATAGTTGGCGTAATCAGCGCCCATGAGCGCGGGCCAGTGGCCGGTTTGGCTCTGGATGTTCTCAAGCAGTTTGAGGCTTGCTCTCGGGCCGGCATCAGTGAACTGGCCGGAGAGGATGCGATTGGTCCGAGCAGAGGCGAGGCTTTGGAAATAGCTGAGAATTGCACGCGCTTTGGCGTTGGCGTTCGGATTGGCGGGATCGGCGGATGCCGACGCCATGGCGGTAGCGGTGAGAGCGAGAAATAGAAAGAGCGAACAAATGCGTTTCATCAGATAATTGGGAGCTTCTGCTACCAAGTGTATCGGATGGACGATGTGAGCCCAATATTTATTCTTGGGGATGGCTGACGCGATGTTTTTATGAGTATGAGCTTCTCAGCAAACCAGAATCTTTTAGGGATTTGGCAGGCGGCCGACCCGGTAGAAGCGCAGCGTTCCAACCTGGAAAGCGTCGCTTACATGCACGCTGTTGCTGCTGGCGGTGTTGGTAACAGTCGGTGACCAGGCGGTCAGGTCGGCGGATTTTTCCACCACGTATTTGAGACCGGGGTTGGCAGTGTGCTCAAAGGTAAACTGACCATTCGTGACTTGGGCGAGGAAGTTGGAAATCGCGACGGGACTGACCACGGTAATTGAAACCGGAGAAGAGGTAGTTGCCAGGCCGACGCTGTTTTGCGCCTTGCCGGTGAGAGAATAAATTCCGGCTGCCAGGTTGGACGCGGTAAAGTTGAAAGGGGAAGAGGGGGTGGAGCCCAGGGAATTAGTGACGTTTGCAAAATATTGCACATTGGTGACTGAACCGGTGCCGGCAGTGACTGTAGTAGTGAACTTCACATTGGCTGGGGCGGCATAAACGGCCCCGGAGGCCGGGGCGGTCAGGCTGATTGTGGGTGGAACAGAAGCAGCAACCACGTTGACCGTGCCGACCATGCCTACCCCCGCATGAGGTATGCATTGATAACCGAATGAACCGACGGTGTTGAAGGTATGCGAGCAGGAGGTGGTGACGCCGCCGCTGCCGCAGAAAGGGTCGGTGCCGGTGCCGGTTACGGTGTGTGAACCGCCGGCATTGGAAAAGACGATGGTATCGCCGACGTTGATGGTGATGACAGCAGGTCTGAAGGTGAGGGTGGCTCCGCCGAAAGCCACGTTTGTGGTGGCAGCCGAAGCCGAGTTTTGGGAAAGAATTAAAAGCGCCAGGAGAAGAGCGGCCAACGGGATTTTGAAGGGGAACTGATTTTGAATTCTCATCTTAGCTTTCAGGTTAGGTGTTCGATTATCAGTACGCATTTAAGATGATCGCTCGATTTTCAGGGTATCCTGATTTGCAGATGTTGCAAACAAATAACCCTTAAACAGCAACCACTTGAGATTAGGAGGCGATTACTTCAGTTTTGTTCCCAAGTTAATGAACTTTTTATTGAAACCTGTAGGTGAGCGTCGCGAAAATGCCTTGAGCGTTATAATTATTGAAGGTGCCGCTCGTGGGTTCGTCGTAGAGGAAATAGGCGTATTGGAGTTTGGCCGAGAGATTTTTACCGAAGCGGCGCAATAAACCGCCTTGAATGACGTGTTGCTGGTAGCGGATGCCTACGGGCAGGCCGGCGACAAAATTATTTTGAGCATAATCGGCGTAGGAAAAGGAGTAAGTCGCAAATATGTCGGTAGCCTGACTCAGCACATAGGTGGCATTGGCAAGAACGCTGTAGATATCGCCGCGATAGGGGACAATCGAGGGGTCGCCGTTGTTGGCGGTGACGGTGCTGGAGTTTTGGTAGGAGAAAGTCCCAGAAAGATAAAGCCGTTGAAAAGGGGTGACAGTGGCGCCCAGGCTGTAGATGTGGTCATCGGAGTGTCCCGCCAGCAAAGTGCCGCCCGGAGAGATGCCAAAGGGGACGGGATCGGTGGTGGTATGATAATCAGACGAGAGCATCCGATAGGAAAGTGTGGTCCTAAACCAACTGGTGACGCGCAGGGCGATTTTGGTTTCCACTTCATCCGTGAGAAGATCACGTGCGCGGATGAAGGCCGAATAGCCAATGCCCGGGAAGCCGATGGGCTGTTGATCCAGCGTGTTATTATAGTGGCTGTTATCGTCGTAGCGGCGAAATTGCGCGGTGAAAGAGACCCACGGCCAGGGAGAAGTATTGAAGCCGGTGCGAATGTCATAAAGCTGGCTCGAAAAGTCCGTTTTCCGTAAGAATTCCTGGTCGCCCCCTTTCTCCTCTTCAAACTGGCCGATGCTTTCCTGGCGCAACCGGGCATCGGCGAACAGCGCGGTGAAAGGAATTTTTGTATAACGCACGCCAATATTTTCCTCGACCAACGCCGTATCCAAATCGGAAGTGGTGGTGACGGGGACAGGAAAGAAGAAGTTGGCGCCAAAAATTTCATCAAAATTGTCGTTACCGAAACCTTTTTGGCGGGTGTATTCGTTTTGGACGCCAGCCGAGAGAGTCAGACCATCCCATGGGCCGAGGAGCGTGCTTAAGTTGAAGACCTGCGATTCACGTTCGAGGGTGATGTCAGGACCGCGCCAGCGGTGTTGCGGGAGAGCAATGCCGGAGAGATTGATCGTGTCAACGCTGAAGGAGGCATCAGCGTTCAGGTGGCTGTAGAGGTAGCCGGCCGAGCCGAACAGCCAATCATTGAACTGTTTTTCAGCATGGAGTGTGTTGGCGCCCTGGAAATGATGGTAACCTTCGCTGACGCTTTCACCCTGGAAGGTGCTGACGGCCGGGAAAAAAATGACATTGGTATCATGGGTGCGCAAAGAGTAGAACTCGCCACGGAAATTATCCTCAAGCTGGATACCCTGAATATCGTAACTTAAATCGAATTTGATGATGTGGGTTCGTTCGTTCTGGTACTGGCTGGCGGGAGCAATTTTGCGATCGATTCCGCCTTGCACGATGTCGCCCCATTCGAGAGTGGATTTATTGCCGTTTTTATATTGGTATTCGTAGCCTAAAACCATTTGCGGCCAGTTGGGCAGGGTGAGTCCGAAGTCAATCCAGGCACGTCCGATATCGAGGTGCAGGTCGCGGTCGAGGCTAAACACCTGGGGAGTGAAAGTGGGATAGAAGCCGCCCGTATCAGAATAGTATTTGCGATATTGTTCCCAGCCCGTGTGCACGAAACCGACTTCATCCTTTTGCACGGACAATTCCAGTCTGTAATCGTCCTGCAGGACATGACCCAAAGTCATGACCTTGGTGTCGGGTTTGACTTGCTCCGTCAGTTCGAATTGTTCCACACCACCGTTCCAACCTTCGCGTTGCCAGTAATGTTCCCGGAACTGCTGCTCGTTTCCATTCACAGTGATGAAACGCAGGGTGGGGGAAAAGGTGAAGGCGAGAGTATTGGTGGGGGCGGTGGAACTCCACATTGCGCCCTGATCAATCCAGGCGCGGAGCAGGGCGATTTGACCGGGAGTCAAGGGATTGCCTTTGCCGGCGGGAGGCATTTGCATCTCCTCCGGCAGCCCGGCGACGAATTGGACGAGTGGACTTTTGGCGCTGTTACCGGGGAGGATGTCCACGCCATTTTCCCCACCTTTGATGGCCGAGTCACGATTATCGAGGCGGAAATGACTTTTCGGTTTTTCCGGCCCATGACAACGGAGGCATGACTGATTGAAGATGGGTTGGATATCGCGCGAGAAGTCAATGTGGTTGGTGGCGGGCGGAGGCAGTTTGGAAAGATCCGCCTCGGCAGCAGTTGCGGCGATACTTAGAGTTAATAGGAGCAAAAATAGAGCCGGACCGGACCGGGATGAGAGTGGGTAAGTCATGGCGCTTCTGGAAAATGGTACGGCTCACTGCTTCAATAGAACATGTGAGGGTTAATGTTTGAGCCATGGATGGCGGTGTGGCAGCCGGCAGTCCAGCAGGTGCCGTAGCGGAGATGGTCGGTGTGATCTTCCTTGCCAATGAAGATATGCCCGGTGCCGCCAGCGCCGGGACCCTGGATTTGTGCGTGGCATTTGAGACAAAGATTTGAATCGCGCTGGATTAGCATCTTGGCGTTGATGGAGCCGTGGGGACTGTGGCAGACGATGCAGCCTTCCCGAAGCGCTTCGTGTTCGAATACGAAGGGACGCGTTTGTTCGCGATGACACTGGGAGCAGGTCTCATTCAGGCGTGACATGGCGAGACCATGTTTTGGTTTCATGATGTCCAAACCGTGCGGGTCGTGGCATTGGACACAGTTCATTTTCCCTTCGATGAGGGGATGATGTTGGGGAAGATGAAAGGCGGCCTCGGTTTCGAGGTGGCATTGGAAACAGGATTGAGGGTCTTTGCCGGGATTGATGATGAATCTGCCGCGCCCGCCACCGACGGCGACATGTTTGCTGGCGGGGCCATGGCAGGATTCGCAGCCTTGAACACCGGGCATACCAGCTTTCTCGAGACGCAGCCGTGCATGAGGGCTGGCGGGGAAGGCGTGGCTGATGTTGGCGTGGCATTCGAGGCAGGCTTTATCACCGACGAAAGTGGCACCCTCGATTTGAGGGGGAGCAACGATGGTTCGATCGGTGGTGGAACAGGAATTGAGGAGCAGAACCAGAGACCCGATGCCGAGAGACATGAGGTATCCGGCGAACCATTTCCACGACTTCACGACAGGCCTCCGGCGTTAAGCACTCTAAAACACATCCAGTACATCATTTTGTGGCTAAGAGTGATGAACCGGAATAAATGTTCCCAAAAAAAATAAGCAGGCAAATCTTAAAGTCGATAATAATGTTGAGACTTAATCTCAATGGAGCTATTCCCAGTGACGGAAGGACCCTCCGAAAAGGAATGATTGTGGGGATTAAAAATCCAGTTAAACTGACCAACATGGCGGGCGAGCGACGGCCATCAGCGTTGCTTGCGAGACTCGAGGAAGGTCGTTAATTCCTTCATTTCTTCAGGCGTGATATTGCTTGCATAGGCAGGCATATTTCCTCGTCCACCCAGGATGGTAAGGATGAGTTGTTCCTTCGTACGTTGGCTGCCGATGTTGGTGAGGTCCGGACCGCGTCGTCCACCGTAATTTTCGATCAGATGGCAGTTCAAGCAGCCTTTGGAGTAAAACAGGTGTGCGCCTGCAGCAATCGGACCGCTCGCAGCTCCAACGACTTTTTCCGACAGGGGTTCGATATTGAAATTGGGTGACCAATTGGATTTTATGCCCGCCCTCCAAAAAGTCGCGATCATTATAACAACCATGAGCACGGCCGCCCACGCCCAGGGGCGCCGACGCGGGCTGCGTTCACCCCTCTTTGAGATGAATGGGAGGACAATCAGCCAAAATCCTGCCAGCATGGGGCCAAAGACCATGAACCAGGTTTCCGTTCCTTTGGGCAGAAGTGCCAGCACAGCAAAATACCAGAGCAGATACCAGTCCGGCCTTGGATATGCTTCAACCAGACTTGGATCGGGCTGTTTGCCCAGCTCCGGCGGGCCGAATGCCAACGCCAGGATCACGATGACAGCTGCCATGGCTGCTCCAAAAACCACATCGCGCCAGGCCGAATCAGGCCAGAACGGCACTCCATCCTTCTTGAGATAATCTGCATACTCCTGATGGTATGTCTTGCGGGAAAGAAACTGACCAGGTTTCGGCGGTGGAGAAATGCCGTGTCGCAAAACCCCAAGCAAGTGAATGCCGACGAAGGCAAAGACCATTGCCGGCATGATGAAAACATGTATGGCAAAAAAGCGGCTTAGCGTGGCTCCGCCCACGGTGTCGCCACCCAGGGTAAATCGTGCCAGCCAGTCACCGATCAAAGGCGTTCGTCCAACCTGTTCCGCAGCGACAATTACTGACCAAACGCCGGTTTGATCCCAGCGCAAAAGTTGTCCCGTAAAACCCATGATCAGGACAAATCCCAACATCATCACGCCGGTAACCCAGGTCATCTCTCGAGGGTATTTGTAGGCTCCAAACAGGAACACCTGAGCCATGTGGAGTCCAACCATCAGCACCATTGCGGAGGCTCCGTAGTAATGGAGAGCGCGAAGGAAATTGCCGAATGGTGCCTGGTTTGTGATGAACTGCAAGGTCTCATAGGCGTGTGCGGTGGAGGGAATATAGGAGAAGGCGAGGGCGACGCCGGAGATAACCTGAATCATGAAAGCGAACAGAGTCGCACTGCCGAAAACGTACCACCACCGTGCTCCACGCGGCACCAGATGTGTGATCATCGGGCCGAATGTTTCCGTGAACCCCACGCGATCGTCGAGCCACTCCCAAGTCTGCTTGAGCTTTCTTCTGATCATGACAATTCCTGCGTCAGCTAACAATCGGGATGGGAGCGGTTTCTATCTGTACCTCACCATTCAGCACCCGAACGGGATAGCGGGTGAGAGGACGCTCAGGCGGCCCTGCGGCCACGTCCCCGTTTTCATAGAACACGCCGCCATGGCAGGGACACATAAACAGTCTTGCCGCAGGCAGCCATCGAACCGGACATCCCAGATGAGTGCAATTAATCGAGAAGGCAACGAAGGTGTTCTCGCTCTCCCGTCGCAACCATGCTGCTGTGCGCGCTGTGACGCCCGCCCATGGTTCCGGCGAAGCATCATCATAGCGCACATCCACTGTCTCACCGATTTTGAAAGAATCAACCTTCCCGACAGAGCGCCAGACTTTCGGCTCGTGGCGAGTCAGCGGACTGAAGATAAAACCAACCAGAGGGGCGGCCAATCCCAAGGTGATGCAGCCGCCAAGAACGAGGCTTATGTCCCGGAAAAACGCCCGTCTTGAAAGTTCCTCCGGGGTGGCGGGCGATTGTGGATGGGGAGGCCCTTGATTATGAGTTTCTTTCATGGCGAATACTTTTGATCCATGCTGCCAGCGATACTGCGAACAGAATCGCTCCGATGCCACTGATGATGGGTGAACTGATCAGGCCCCAAATCAGAAAAGTGGATGCGAGTGACAGGGCCGCAGGAGCCAGAGATGGCCCGGGCGGTCTTTCCGGTCGTGCGACATCCCAATCCGGGGGCGGTGTAGCGGGTAGATGAACGGTATTGTTGGCCATAAATTGTTTTCGAAACGGGTTATGAGGTTCCGGCCCCTCCTGCTTGCGGGCTGGGGACGAACGGGGCTTCTGCGGGTTCATTATTGCCGTACCAGCGGGCGAGTTGCCCGATAATACCGACGAGGTAAATCAAGCAGGATGGAACCCACATCAACAAGCCACCCACCTGTTGATCCACAGAAGGGGTGAGACCCCACTGCTGCCGGATCAAGGGGAGGATGCCGAGTCGATCGACAGGGTGATGATAAGCCGAACAGACAGGCACCGGGGAAAAGGTGATGTAAATTCCGAGGAGCGTGCAGGCCATGCAGGCCATGAACAAATAGGCCACACCGGCAAGTGGTGCAATCCGCCGGGAAGTGCCGGGGCGGAGAACAGGCCACCAGAACATTCCCCCCATGATCAGGAGGGAAATGGTTTGCAAACGTCGAATCCAGTCATTTGTGGCTGCTGCGTTGCAGAAGGCAGGGATGTGCCAGAGCCACATGGCGCCTACTCCCGCGAGCCAGGAGATTACAAGGCTCTTCACAGAGATATTGGGTTCAGGACATTTTTCATTCCGCGTTGAGTGTTGAGCGGATTGGACTGGCAAACTGAGACAGAACAGGGCAGGGATGATTAGAAGCAGTAAGAGGTGCTGAGCCATATGTGCACTGAATAGATATCCCCTGGCTAGGGCGTTGAGGGGAGAGAACATCGCCACTGCAAAGAGAGCGGCGGCCAATGCCAGCCAGAGCTTATGACGTGCTGAAGAAATCTGTCTTCCCATGCCGGCGGCCAGTAGGAGAACGCACAATGTCAAGGCTGCGGGGATCACGTTCCAGCTTGAGGATAGAAATTGTGTTGTTGTCATAGATGTGGTCCGACGAGATAAACGGTTGTAAAGACAAAGATCCAAACCACGTCGACAAAGTGCCAGTAAAAGCCAATGGTTCTCACCGCCTCGATTCGTCCCGATTTGAAATCACCTTTGAATGCCAGCCAGAGTACGATCAGCAAGCCAATCAAGCCGACGCAGACATGCAACCCGTGAAAACCGGTCAGGGTGAAAAACGAACTGGCGAAGAGGGTCGTATCGATGGTAACGCCGCGACGGAACAGATCGAAGTATTCATGGCCTTGTCCCACGATAAAAACCAGGCCGAGCAGTATTGTGATGACCAACCAGAAGCGAAAGCTATGGTGATTGCCGCGATGCAGGTTCTTCTCCGCGAGCCAGAACGTGAGGCTGCTGGCCAGGAGGAACAGAGTGAATACGGTTGCAAGATTGCGGTTGAGATGGGCCGCTGCATCAGGCCCAGTGCTGTGCCAATAGGCATTATAATAGATGTAACCTGAAATCAGGAGGGCGAAGAAAGTCGCTTCAGAAAGAATGAAGCTCCACATGCCGACAAAGTTCTTTTCCAGATAAGGGCTATCCTGGTTGACCACGCCGGAGATGGGCGGGTCTGGATTTTCCGGATGCATCAGGTCCCATACCGGCCGGCGGCTGTGCACAGGCGGCACGCGTTCAAAGTTGTGTTCTGCCGGAGGAGAGGTGGTGATCCATTCCAATGTAAAAGCCCTCCAAGGATTGTCCCCCGCAGGTTCGCCATGGCGCAGGCTCCGGAAAATATTCCAGAGCAGGACCAGCACTGCGACTGCGGAGAGCACCGCTCCCGCGGTGGAAATGAGGTTCAAAGAGGCGTAATAAGGGAGATCTGGATAAGTGTACACGCGACGCGGCATGCCGATGAGGCCAAGGATGTGTTGCACAAAGAAAGTCAAATTGAAGGAGATCATTGTCAGCCAAAAATGCCATTTGCCGAGGCGCTCGGAGAGCATGCGGCCACTCATTTTGGGGAACCAGTAGTACAGGCCGGCGAAGGTCCCGAAGACTGTGCCGCCGATCAACACATAATGGAAATGCGCAACGACATAATAGGTGTCCGTTGTTTGCCAGTTGGCCGGAACAGCGGTGAACGTGACGCCGCTGAGTCCGCCAAGGGTGAAATTGACGAGAAAGCCTATGGCAAACAGCATGGAAGTGGTGAAACGCAGCGAGCCGCCCCACATGGTGGCTATCCAGTTGAAAACCTTTACTCCCGTCGGGATGGCGATGAGCATGCTTGCAGCTCCAAAAAAGATTTCAGCAGCGTGCCCCAACCCGGAAGCGAACATATGATGAGCCCAGACTCCGTAGCTCAGCAGGGCGATGATGACGCCCGAAGTTGCAACGAATTCGTAACCAAAGATCGGCTTGCGGGAGAATACCGGCAGCACTTCCGAAATCATTCCAAAAGCGGGCAGCGCGAGGATGTAGACCTCCGGATGACCGAAGGCCCAAAAGAAGTGCTGCCACAGGATGGATGCGCCGCCGCGGAGCGGGCTGAAAAAAAAGGAATTCAGTTGCCGATCAATCAACAGCATCACGATGGCCACATTGAGTGCAGGGAGCGCAAAAATGATGAGGACTGCGGTGATGAAGGACATCCAGACAAAGAGCGGCAGTTTGCGCATGGTCATTCCTCGAACGCGGAGCGACAAAACCGTTGCGATCAAATTAACGCCGGCAGCGATCGAGCTGGTGCCCAGAATGAGTAGAGATGCAATCCAGTAGTTCACCCCGGGGCCGGAGGAGAAAGATTTTTCACTCAGGGGCGCATAGCTGAACCAGCCGACGGCAGGAGGATCGCCCGTTGCGTAGCTGAAGTAGAGCAGGATGCCTCCGAATACCAGCATCCACAACGTCATGGCGTTCAGTCGTGGAAATGCCATGTCGCGTGCGCCGATCATCAGCGGGACAAAATAATTGGCGAACCCGATGAGCATGGGCATTCCGACCAGGAATACCATGGTTGTGCCATGCATGGTAAACAGCTGATTATAAGCAGCCGGATGGATGAGAGTGTTGTTTGGGAAGGCCAGTTGCAGACGCATGAGCAGGGCCATGATGCCGGCTATGGCGAAAAAGACGAGGGCAGTAAACAGATAGAGAATGCCAATGCGTTTGTGATCGACTGTGGTAATCCATCCATAAAGCCAGCCCGTTTCCTTGACTGAAGCGGGTTGGGGGAGCGGAATGGCGTTGGAAGTTGTTTCACTCATTTTAGTGTCTGGAAATAACTCACCATATCCTGCACCTGTGCGTCGGTGAGCAACATGTTTGGCATGAGATTGCCCGGTTTGAGTTTTTGCGGATTTTTGAGCCACTGCGCCAAATGTTCCGGCGTGTTCTCAACCACGCCTGCACCCAGGGTTTGACGAGTGGCGACATGGGTGAGATCTGGTCCGGCGTGGGGTTCGCCCGGCAGACCACGAATGGCGTGGCAGTTAATGCAGGTTATTTGCCTAAACAGTTCGGCGCCCCTTTGAGCCGATGCACCTGCAGGAGTGGGAGCAGGTTGCAGCTGTTGCCGTTCCCAGTCGGCAAACTCCTCGGGAGATTGAGCGGTTACCCGAATCCGCATCCAGGCATGTTGAACCCCGCAGAATTCTGCGCAGACTCCATAGTAATCCCTGGGCTGGTTGGCCTGAATCCAGATGAAATTCGCGTAGTCGGGCATCACGTCCATTTTCCGCCCCAGTTGCCCTACCCAGAAATCATGGATGACATCGGCTGACTCGAGGCGAAGCAACAGGGGTTGGCCCGTGGGGATATGAATTTCATTTGCTGTCACCACACCGGACTTTGGATACCTCGCTTCCCACCAAAACTGGTGTCCAGTTACGATAATATCGGGATCTCTGTTGTGCCTGGGGGGATCGGATGCATACATTGATCGGACTGTGAGTATCAGCAGGTAGACCAGCAGCAGAAAAGGAATGACAGTCCAAACAATCTCCAACGTTTTATGGCCCCGAAGTTGATGTGGTTCCGGATGTTCCGGGCGGCCTCGAAAGCGCCAGATGCAATAGGCAACCAGTCCACACACCAGAGTCATGATGACTGCACTTATGACGAACGTCACGTTCAGGAGGTCCACGGTGGACCGCGCGAACGGGGAATTTGGATGAAATATACTGGTTTTTTCCATAGATTGGGGAAAACCCCAGCCTTGTTCGAGAACGGATGTCCTTGTTCGAATAGAGTGCCACCGGAGGCACGCTATTATTGCACATTAGTCCGGGTCCCTTGTCCTTCAATGGGGTGATGAACCGAGAAAACCGGGGAAGGACAATTACAGGAAAAGAGACCGTTGGTCTCAGGGAAGAATGGGGGAACCGGGGGAGAATGGCTGATTGATCGTGAGGCGTGAGCCCGGAAGGCAAATTACCCCAGAAACAGTAACATAAACGGCAAGGAGCGCCGGCCTTTGGCCGGCGCTCCCAGTTAATCAACGAGGCAGCCCTTCTCGCACTCAGAGTGATCGAGGGGCGCTCTGCTTATGGAGCAGAGATGCGATAGAAGGCTTGTCCTGCCAGCGGTGCATTATCCATGAACGTCGCCGTGCCGTCCGGTTGCACGGTAACGGAGCCGATGCTGGAATACGCGCCGGTGACGGTGGGCGCACGTTGCACGGAGTAGGTGTTGCCGATCACGCCGCTGAATTTGAGCGTGACAGTGGTGGCGCCGCGCTGCAGGGAGAGAATCCTCAGCGGCGTGGCCGCGGCGGTGTAATAAACGCGCAATTGTGGGCGTTCGCGTTCGTCGGTGGATTCGGACATCGAGACGGCCCAGCCGTCGCCGCCACCGTTCCACGGCAGGATGGCCCAGCCGTAATTGGTGCGGATGCCGCTGACCCAAGCCTGGGCATCAGGCGTCACCTCGAAGGACATGTACCCGCCGCACACGTTGGGGTTAAGCGTCGGTGAGCCAGCGGAGACTGTCGGCGTGCTCGCCGCTTTCACGCCGTCGGCTTGGACGCCATTGCCCAGCGAGTTCCACGTATCGGTGTCCTGCCACGGAGTGAGCATCGCGAAGAATTGACCCCCATCCCCATAGCCGTTGCCGCTGACGGTCGCCAAATCGAGCATTGCTGCTTCGACGACTGCGCCCGGCGGCACCTGGCCCGGGTTGGTGCCGATGACCTGATCGAAGCGAATCAGCACGTCATCCGGATTAAGCGTTCCGGTGCCGGCCACGTCCCAATCCACGAGAACCGCTGTGGCGGTGGCGGCGGAGACATCCGGGGTATTTTGCCGGATGCGGGTATCGGCGGCGTTGGTATAGCCGTTGACATTCTGCCGGAAACTCGCCGTGCTAACCGAGCTGGCGGGCAACCAGAGCACGCGCAGCCGCGGGCGGTCGTCGATGTTGGGCGATTCGCAGCAGCGGAAGCCCAGACCGTCGGTGCCGTTGCCCCAAGTGGGGTTAATCTCGCTGTTCCACGATGGCATGCCCCAGCCGTAATTGTTCTCCCCATTCACCCAAGCCTGGACATCAACGGTAACGCCGACGCTGATCACACCGATGCCGCTGTCCCCGGTTACTGCCGGCACGCCCAGCGCGGAGTCGTACGTGCTGCGAGCCTTGACGTCGTCGGGCTGAATGCCATTGCCCATGGAGTTCCAGGTTGCGTTAGTAGCGTCCCACGGGATCAGCATTCGATAGAGCGGGCTGCCATCGCCGGCGTCTCTGACGTTTAGGAGCAACTCGGCGGACACGATGATGGCATTGGAGGGAATCTGGCCCGGGCCGTTGCCGACGATATTGTCGAAGCGCAGGAGGGCCTCGCTTTGATTGGGAGTGTCCGCATCCCGGTAATCCAGCCACATCTGTGGATTGTTGGTGTCGGTAGAGTGCCCCCGCGGCAGGGCGGTGTCGGGCTGCAGTTGGAACAACTCGATGTCGGCGGCGTTGGTATAGGCGCCGTAGCCGTGATCAGCCTCCTGCTGGAAGTCGGCGAAGCGGACCAGTCCGAGGCTAATGCCGGTGGCCGCGCTGCCGGTGCCACCGTCGCTGTGCGTCAAGGTAACAGAGACGGCACGGCGGTTGCGCGAGGGATTGCTGTTGACGTTGCGGAAGGTGATGTTGCGAAGCAGGGCCTGCGCAGCAGTAACGTCGGTGGCGGCGTTGAAGGTTGCGACCAGCGGTGCGGTACCCGTGCCACCCGTGAAGGTTGCGATGGCCGTTCCGCCGTAGCTGACGGTGTTGCCGGAGACACTGATCTGGCCAGGGTCGGTACCGCTGCTGCGGATTTCCAGCCGATCGTCCGCCGTGCCGTTGGCCGTGAGGGCGACAGTCAGCTTGGCGGAGGCGTAATTCAGTGTGTTCGGGTCGGAAATGGCCGCCCGTCCGTCAATCCCAACGCCAGACTGGCCGATGCCGTATCTTAGGTCTCCGGAAGGCAGTGTAACTGTCGCTTCGTTGTCGAGCGTCGTCACGGCAAGCACTACCGGTGCCAGGGCGGCATAGACCGTGTCAGAGGAGGTTACCGAGTTGGTAAGCCGCCAAGTGGTGTTCCCGTCCAAGTTCAGGTCGTCAGCGCCAGCAAAGCTCACGCTCTGGGGGATGTTCCAGTTGGCGGGCGTGAAAGTGAGACTCGAGGGGGAGGGCGTGCCGCCTTGCGCCGTATCGCCGGAGGTGAGGGAGATGGTCACATTGGCGGTGGGCTGGCTGTGCAACGCGACGGTGTAGGTATTCGCCCCGCCTTCGACGACCTGGAATCCATTGGTAGGCGCCACAATATTCAGAGCGGCGGTGTCGTTGTCCAAGTTCACCACGGTTACATCCGGCGGATTAAAGCCGTTATAGTTTGGGTCAGAGCTGGTGGCCGCCCCGGTGATGATAGTGTAAGGCACGTTGCCGTCCGCGACCAAATCATCCACACCGGTGATCGTGACCGTCTGGTCCTGGTTCCAGTTGCTCGCGTTAAACGTCAGCGAGGCAGGAGAAACGGTGCCTTCGGTGGTGTCGCTGGAGGCCAGGCTGATGCTCACGTCCGCCGTGGGCGCAGTGGTGAGCCGGACCGTGAAGGTCGCCTGTCCGCCGGCTTCAGTGGTGGTGAGGCCGCCCGTCGGGCTGACCACGAAACCGCCGCTCTCATCGTCGGCGTTGACCAGGGCCACGCTCGAGGGCGTCAGGCCGTTATAATCCGAATCCGCGCTGATGGCCGCACTCAGGATGACTGAGTAGGCCACGGGTCCGTCCACCAGGGCGTCATCCACGCCGGTCACGGTGACGGTTTGGGGCACGTTCCAGTTGTCGGCGGTGAAGGTGAGGCTGTCAGGCGAGACGGCGCCTTCGGTGGTGTCGCTCGAGCTGAGATTGATGGTCACGTCGGCAGTGGGCCGGGTTTGCAGCGCGACCGAGAAGGTGGCTTGTTGGCCGGTTTCACTCGTCACCAGTCCGTTGGTCGGGGTGACTGCGAAGCCGGGCGTTGGACCGGGAATGAACACGAAACCACAGATGGGCGAGGTGCCGTTGTCGGGCGTTTCCAGCGGCGGGATGTTGCTGGGGGTCTGATTGGCCGGCGCCGGCATGTCACGTGATTCGATAATCCAGCCATCCCCGGCGTCGTTCACCTGATAGTTGACAATATTGTCCTGGTTCCCGGTGAAACCGCCTTCCGGCGAAACAATCAAGACGCCGTACCGGGGCGTCTTGCCAATGAGTTTGAGCTCAAAAGTGCCCACGCTGTTGGAGGTCACCGTAAACTGGGGAGTGGCCCCGCTGTAGGTCAAAATGGTGCCGTCGCCTCGAAAGCGCCCGGAGATCACGTTGGTGTCCGTCTTGGGAATGAAGACAAACGCGATGGGATCTTGTTCGGTGCTGGCGGCATTATTGGCCACGTCGTGCAACAACAAATTCCAAGTTCCGTTGGTGGTGTTAACGCCGGCCACCGCATAGTTGTTTTCGTTTTTACCGCCGACCACGAGCAAGGTGCCGTCGGTGCGCGAGTCAATGCCCAGGCTCTTCAAATCCACGATGGATTTGCCAGCCCCGAGGTCTTTGAAGTTGGTGCCCAGGACGAGGCCCGGTGAGCCGGTGAACAGGTCAAGGGCACCGCCGTTGGCGCCGGTGGAATTGCGGGCAAAGCCGCCGATCCATTTGTTGTAGGGAAACCAGGCCGCCGCCACGTTGACATCATATTCCACCACCGCGGTCGGATTGATGGCCATCGCCACCGGAATCCAATATGCGCCTTCACGCGCTGCGCCCGGCCGATGATAATCAATCTGGGCGATGCTGTAGTTCGTGTTCGGATGCGCAACCCATTGGTCATCGCGGCCGTTTTGTCGAACGCTCGTTATCATGACACCGTCGTTGACGTTGTTCGTGGGATTGTCGCCAATCTGCGTGTCATAGTCCCCATTATTCGAGCCTTCCTGGGCCATCCGAAAATCGCCGGTTTGATAGGGCAGGCTAAAGCTCACCGAATTAGTGTTGTTGAAAAAGTCATTGATGGTGACGTCAATGTTGGCGGCGACAATGCCGTGGTTGGGAGCGGGCGCGGCCGACAGCGAGGGAAGCAAAGCGGCTGTCCCACTCGCCAGGAGCCCCACCAGCGGGCGGAGACACCGCTGGTACAAACGATTCGTGTTTCTTGTGGATTTCATCTGGTTATTGGAATGGACTGTTGTATTGAATTTGACACTATCTAGAAGTTGACTTACGGAAGAGGAATCACCGGCCCGTGCGTGGTGTCCCCGTTCTGGCTTATATTGACTACACTGTCGTAAAACTTTTGCGCCACCCACTTGGCATGGCCGTCGCAAAAAGACATGGTCGACCCGGCCGCGCCGTGATTGTCCGTAGAATCGGGCCAGTTGTTGGTGGCCCCGGGCTTGGTGCCGCTAGCCGTGTCGTCGCCATCCAGCAACAAGAATATTCGGGAAGGCCCAGGCGCAGTACCGACTGAGGCACCGGTCTTGTTCGCCGGCTTGGAGAGCGTCTGATTGGCCAGCCTGTTTTCAGTCTTTTTCGCGCTAACCTCCGCATTGCCCGTCACATAACCGAACGTGCCAAAACATTCGTAGCTGTGGCCGCTGGCTTTGAGGTCCCGGGCGTTGTCGAGCAGGTCCGCGACGTACTGCTGCCCCCCATAGGTGCTCATATTGGTCCGGATATAGTTTTGGGTCGCCGGGCACACATAGGAGCCAAAGTTCTTGGCATAAGGCAGCAGCCAATTGAGGTCATCATCCGACCCGTCACGATCGGTGAACGCCGTTCCCGGCGGAAAACCGGTGAACCGACCGGAGATAGAAGGAGGGCAAAGATTCCCCTCGTAATCCAGCGCATACATCGTGCTGCCCAAGCCCAGTTGTTTGAGATTGCTCAGGCAACCGATTCGTTTTGCTTTGTCCTTGGCCCGGCTTAGCGCTGGCAACAGCAACCCTGCCAAAATGGCAATGATGGCGATAACCACCAGCAATTCGATTAAAGTAAAGGCCCGCGTGCTACTCTGCATTTTCATCTGTGCCGAAAATTGACACCATAATGTTTCATGCCGACGACACTCGGGTGACGTTTGTGTTACACCGTTGGTGTGCTCTGGAGATAGCTCATTCAACGAGTGGCCCATATACTTGAAACTGGCCGTGCTCATGCCACTGTTTCTTTCGATCGAGCTGTTGCACCAGGTCTGCGGCTTCACACACATGAGTGAACCTCCCTGGGCATATGCGCGGCGGCGAGGGCCATCAGGTGGCGCGCAAATGAGGGGTTGGCTTTGTTGTTGCGGCAGGACTCCGGCTGTCGAACATTTTTTTTTCTGCTCATAGTTTTCATTGGAACCGGGTTATTACGGTTTGAGAGCCTTGGCGCGCGGTCCAGACCTTGAATGGACTCCGTGTTCATTGCCGCTCATGTTCCGGCGCAGGCTTTTTTTTCTGCTCCATCCTCGCATCCAAGAGAAAAGTTGTCCCCAACGAGGAGGTTACTTTTCTGTGACGAGATGGATATGGGCAGAATAGAAAGGTTTGCTTAGTGCGTCAAGTGATTAGTGCGTTAAGTTGCAAAAAAAAGTAACTGCATGGAGTCATTTCATCCAAGCTTCCGGTCGAAGCTGAATGATAACAGCCTATCTGGTTAGTAAGTGCCGTTGGGGGCGGGAGGTGTTTCGAACTGTTTGTACCGAATGCCAAGGTTAAATTCCGAAATGGGGAAAAGGACCGGAATGAAAGGAGGCAATAAATTTGAGGAAAATGGAGACTGAAAAGCCATGGCTTTGGGGACAAGGGAAGTTATTAGTCATTGAGTGCAGAAAATGACCATGGCCCATTTCAGAAGGCTTTGGTTGAAGCGCATATTAAGAGCATGAACTCCTCGTGCCCATTTTCAACAACCGTTTATGATAGCCAGGAGAATGCAACCAAAAGCACTTGGAGGATCGCCCACAAATTTCCCAGATTAGCACAGAATTTTTGGGGGCGGAGGAGGATGGAAATTATGACCGAAGAATTCGAAGGTTCGTGGATGTTCAAACCAATTGGGGTGAGGCGAAGTTGTAGCTGCCGGCACGGAGCGCGTCGGCGACCTGCCCAACGTCCTTTTTAAGTTCACCAAAGTCGACGGCTTTTTGGTAGCAGGCATGCGCACCTTGACGCAGGTATTCCTCGCAGGCTGCGGGCGTGCTTGAACCGGTGAAGATAACGACTTTTAGTTCGGGGAATGGATGGTTGTAAAGCCAGTTAAGAATCTGAAGGGCGTTGGCTTCGACCATGATGGCATCCAGAAGTAATAAATCGGGAAAGGGAAACATAAGACGATCGGAATACCTCCCATCACCAGCGAGCCATTGCAGCACTTGCCGTCCGTCCGACACTGCGCCAATCAGTTGCAGCCAGGAATTTCGGCGAATACAGCGTTCCAAAAGGAAACGATCTTCTTCTGAGTCATCGGCTACCAGAACTTTAAAGGGCGGAGACATATGACATGATAAGATTGAGTTCATGCACCATTGTGCAGAACGACCATGAAGGCGAGGTGGGAATTAGCCCAAGGGGTATCCAACTTGAATGGGATGGGGTTCAACTGCCGGACGTAACGCCAGTTTATTTCGCGGAATGGAGAAGAGAAAATGATGAGCGGGAGGGATTCGGCCATGACTTTTCTCGTCCTGTCCCAGACCCAATTTCCTCCTGCAATAAGGAGATGGTTTTTTCGACATTAATACCAAAAAATCAACCGGTTGAGTGATTTGGCGAAACTGAAAGCCTGGTGTGGTGTTTTTCTTATTACGAATAGTGAGTCATGAAGATAAGTTTGAATAATGGATGAATTAACGGCGTCAGTTGAAATGTGAGAGACAGAGTTGTACCGCGGATTCGCAACTGTGCGAAAATGAGATGGGATGATGTTTTACCAGGAGGGGGAGCCTGCCTTACAACCTATTACAGGATTCCGCATTTTTCACTGATCTCATTGATGCTCTTTGGAATAGAATGTGCTGCATCTTTGGTTCCTTCGTGCCGGAAGGGATGCTTCATGGCTGCCGGTGGAAGGCAAATGAGAAAGACATAAATGGCAAAAGGCGCTCGGCTTAACCTCGTATTTGCGTCGGATTATTTGAATGCGGCAATGATAGTTTCCTTGCTGAGCGTATTGGTTTTAGTCGGATTGTTTCATTATCTGAATCGATATACGGGGCGGAGATATTTTAGCACCTGGACCCTGGGTTGGATTTTTTACGCCGGGTGGTTGGGATTTGGGCTTTGGGAGCAGGGGGGCAATCCTGGTCCGATGCACATAATGTTGAGGCACTGGTGTATTGGGGTGTCGGCGGCACTCTTATTCTGGGGCAGTTCCCAGTTTTTAAAACTTCCCTCGCGATCGATGTCCTTTTACCTGTTCATGGGTTTTCTTTTGGTTTGGAGTTATGTTGGGGCTTACCACTTGAAAAACCAGTTGCAGATGCAGGTGCCGATTTTCGGTATCATAGGAGTGGCCAGTCTCGTGACAGCCTTTTCATTTTATCGGATGCGGAAGCGCTTCGAATTCATCGGGGCGGGATTGCTATCATTTGGATTTGCGTTATGGGGCATTTACTTGAGTGCCTGTCCATTTTTTGCGGGAAACAACCACTGGGTAAGCACGGGTTTTTTGATTTCAGCAGTGCTTCAGCTATTTATTGCAGTGAGCATGATTGTGCTGGTTTTGGAAGAGGCCCGGGCGGCGAATGAGACGTTGCTGAACCAGATTCGTTCGACTCCGTCAGAACTGCAGAGTATTGAAGCGAAGATATTGCAGATAGGAGCGCAGGAGGGCGGGTTGCTGGACCGCGCCGCGATGGATGAGAAGTTGCGTGCGGCCTATGAAGAGCTGCGGTTGGCGCAGGAAAAGAATTTGCAGGAAGAACGCTTGCAGGCCTTAAGCCAGATGAGTCGTGGAATTGCGCACGATATTAATAACGCGCTGACGCCCATTTTGGGTTACGCTACTTTGATCCAGCGTAGTCATCCGGAGCTGCCGGAGAGTGTGCGGAATTACGTGATGGGCATCAAAAATGCGGGAGATAAAATTGCGCAAAGTGTGGCTTGCATCCGGGATTTTTATCGCCGTGAAGCGGGCAAGGAGGCGAAAATTTCACTCGAATTGAACAGGATAGTCGAGGAGGTGCTTGAAATCAGTTACACACAATGGCTCGACACGCAGGTGCTAAGCGGGGTGCACATTGACGTGAAGACCGATTATTGTGCCGAGCTTCCCAACATCAAAGGGCAGAAGAGTGAAGTTCGCGAAGCTTTAACCCAGGTAACACTTAATGCGATTCAAGCCATGCCCCAGGGCGGCACTTTGACCTTGAAAACCAGGATCGCGGGGAATGGCGGCGAGCGGCCGGGGAGTGTGGTGGGCAAGAGTGTGGTAGTGGAAATCAGTGACACCGGTGTGGGAATGAATGCGGAGACAAGGAAAAGATGTCTGGAGCCGTTCTTTTCAACGAAAGACAAGCATGGCGCCAAGGGATTGGGGCTCTCGAAAGTCTTCGGGGTTATTCAACGTCATACAGGACAGATCGTGATCGAGAGCGAGTTGGGCAAAGGTACAGTGATTCGCTTATCATTCCCGGCGGCCGAAGCTGCGACTGCTACAGGGGAAGTTTCGGTTCCTGAAGCCGTTGTCATGGCTCCGCTTAGAATCCTGTGTGTGGACGATGAAGCGCCAGTTTTGGACGTGCTACGGATTATTTTGCAGAGCGCCGGTCATACAGTGGAAGGAGCCAGCAATGGTTTTGGCGCCCTTGAAGCCTTTCGGTCAGCAAAGGCGCGTAACGAATCCTTCGATGTGGTGCTCACCGACCTGGGCATGCCGAAGATGGATGGGCGGCAGGTCGCGAAGCTGATCAAGGAAGAATCGCATGGAACACCGGTGATCATGCTTACCGGTTGGGGTGACATCATGAAAGTGGAAGGGAATCATCCGGACCAAATCGATGTTGTTTTAAGCAAGCCGCCACAGGTAAATGAGTTATTTCTAGCCCTGAGGAAACTGACGGCCAATCTTCCGAAGGCACAGGGTTTGAATTAATCAGCACTTATTGCCCGCAATTGGTTGCCGGAGAAAGCTAAGCTTTTGCGCGCGCCAAGGATTGATTGAGAAATTCCTGAATGCCGGCTGCGGGTCGTGCACCGGCAGTGCGCGCCACTTCATGGCCCGCCTGAAAAAGAATCATGGTGGGTATGGACGTGATGCTATATCGACGGGCGATGGCTGGCTGATCTTCCGTGTTGACCTTGGCGACGATTATTTCGCCCGCATTGGACGCAGCAAGCTTCTCGAATTCGGGTGCCACCATTTTGCAGGGACCACACCATGAGGCCCAGAAATCCACGAGGACAGGAATGGAGGAGAGACCGATCAACAGGTTAAAACTTTCTTCGCCATCGATATCAACAGGAGCATTCAGACCCTTGATATCCGTCTTGCACCTGGCGCAGCGCACCGGGAGATGCAACTGTTCGTATCGAATACGGTTGCGCTGTCCGCAGTTGGAACATGATACTACAACGCCGTTCTGATCGAGTTTGTTCATAATCACGCCTCTAAAAACAAACCATTGCTCACATGTTGATTTGTCGCAAGCCGGACTTTCAGCACTCTGAGCACCCGAGTTGGTTTTCAGGCTTCGGTTTTGCTTGCCGAGATTGCAACACGCGGCATATTATAATCCTTTGAGAGCTTGATATAAGTTTTAACGGGTTTGCGCGTGTAGCTCAATTGGATAGAGTGACGGCCTCCGAAGCCGCAGGTTGTGGGTTCAACTCCCGCCACGCGCACCAGTTCACCAAAGACTGGTCAAGTTTGAGAGCCGGGCGTTAGGGATTGAGGAATTATCATCTTCCCAGCTTGTAACATCTCCTGTCGTGTGCGAGGGCGGTGGCAAAATCCTCTTTTTTTCTGCCTCGCTTTTCTTTTGGCATGCAATAGAGTTTTTTAAAAGAACGAATGAATACGCAAATAGAGGAACAGTTATCGGGCATCGCGAACCAATTGCGAATTGACTCCATTGAATCCACAACAGCTGCGGGAAGTGGTCACCCCAGCACCTGCTGCTCGGCGGCAGATATAGTCGCGGCATTATTTTTTGGGCATATGCGGTATGACCCCAAAAATCCGAAATACGCAAACAATGACCGTTTTATTCTTTCAAAAGGCCATGCGGCGCCCCTGCTTTATGCGGCCTGGGCTGAAGCGGGTTTGTTTCCGAGGGAGCATTTGCTGACCTTGCGCCGCCTGGATAGTGATTTGGAAGGGCATCCCACTCCGCGTCTTTCATTTGTTGACGTTGCGACTGGTTCCCTGGGGCAGGGATTGAGTGTGGGCGTCGGAATGGCGCTTTGCGCGCGTTTGGACCAACTGGATTACCGCACTTATGTGTTGATGGGTGATGGCGAATGCGCCGAGGGTTCAGTTTGGGAAGCGGCTTCCCTGGCTGGCATTAACAAGCTAAATAATCTGGTGGCCATTGTGGATGTGAATCGTCTGGGGCAGAGCCAGCCTACAGCATTTCAGTGGGACTTGGAGGTTTATCGCAAGCGTTTTGAAGCCTTCGGTTGGCGCACTGAAGTCATCGACGGTCATGACATGGAAGAAATCCTCGAAGTGTTGGGCGCTGCTGGAGTGGGCGATCAACCTTTGGCGATCATCGCGAAGACGATCAAGGGCCAGGGCGTTTCTTTCATGGCGGACAAGGAAGGCTGGCATGGCAAGGCCCTTTCGAAGGATGAAGCCGCCAAAGCCATTGCTGAACTTCAGCCGAAGGCAAAGAGCGGCCTGGCCGAGCCAATTCCGGCACCGACACAATTGCCGATGCCGAAGAACGAGGCGCCAGCCGGCTATCCCGCGACCAATTATAAATTGGGTGAGATGGTGGCAACGCGCGAAGCGTTTGGTGCCGCCTTGTTGCGCATCGGCGAGGTGGATGAACGGGTTGTCGCTCTGGACGGCGATACCAAGAATTCGACCTATTCAGAAAAATTTTATAAGAAGTTCCCGGCCCGCTTCATCGAGTGTTTTATCGCTGAACAGAACATGGTGGGAGTGGCGACCGGTTTCAGCACCCGTGGAAAGGTGCCTTTTGCTTCCACGTTTGCCTGCTTCTTCAGCCGCGCCTACGATCAAATCCGCATGGCGGCGATTTCCATGGCCAACGTCAAGCTGGTTGGGTCGCATGTGGGCGTGAGCATTGGCGAGGATGGCACTTCGCAAATGGCATTGGAAGACATTGCCATGATGCGCGCCATTGAAGGGAGTGTTGTGCTATACCCGAGCGACGCTGTTTGCGCGGAAAAGCTCATGGAACAAATGGCATCGCACAAGGGGGTTGCCTTTCTGCGTACCTCACGGCCCAAGACTCCGATTATTTACAACAACGACGAACAGTTCCCCATTGGTGGCGCGAAAGTTCGCAAGCAAGCGGCGGGAGACAAGGTCACGGTTGTGGGAGCAGGTGTGACGCTCTTCGAAGCCTTGAAGGCTGCCGACATTTTGGCGAAGGAAGGCGTTGGTATCACGGTAATCGATGCTTACAGCGTCAAGCCGCTGGGGAAGGATGTCATCCGGGAAGCGGCCAAAAAGACGAACAACGTTGTGCTCACAGTGGAGGATCATTATCCCGAAGGTGGCTTAGGCGATGCTGTTGCCGGCGAGTTGAGCGTGGACGGAGTTCGGGTGCATAAGCTGGCGATTAGAGAATTGCCTCATTCTGGTAAGCCGGAGGAACTGCTGGCTAAATACGGGATTGACGCGGCTGGCATTGTGAAGATGGTTAAATCGATTCTGTAATCTCGTATAGAATTAAGTTATTTAGAATAAAGTATTTACGTTCAAAACACCCTGTGAAATATCATAGGGTGTTTTTTATTTTTCAGGTGGCATCAACTCTGCTTTCACCAAGGAAGACAAATGTAGATATCATCATGAATTTGAAGCACTGGTTGGAAAGGTTTGGCAGGGGTAATGGGGCGGGGTTGTTAACCCGTGTACTTTCAGGAATCAATAGACTGAAAGGCATGGGTTGCCTGCTAATGGCTTTTTTGGGAGCGTTGGTTATCCCAGCGGAGGCAGCAAAGGTGTGCGCGGTTTGTAACGAGCCCTTGCATGGATATTTTATTGCGACCATAAATCAGAGCTCGCTTACCAGAGAAATGATTTGTCTAAAATGTGCGTATAAATATTCCCGGTGCTATGTATGTGGTCTTCCTGCGGCCAATGCTGTCAAACTGGATGATGGACGTTTGCTGTGCCAGGAGGACGCGCGGAAGGCAGTGCTTTATCAAAAGGATGCCGAGAACATTTTTTATTACGTTAAACGAGAGATGCACGGGATTCTCGCCGAGATGGGAACGTTCAAGGATGACATAAAATTTTCCCTGGTTAATGGGCATGAGTTGCAGAAACTATATGACCCGGAATACGAGAATCATGCCCTGACAGGTTTGGAAGGGCTGACCGACACTGATAAGAAGGATACCAACCATTTCCAATACAGTATTTACGTATTGAATGGGCTGCCGGAGAATCATCTGGCAGCCGTGTGCGCGCATGAGTACACGCACGTATGGTTAAAGGAAAACGTGGGCAAAGGCCGCAAGCTGGATCGCAGTACGGAGGAGGGATTTTGTGAGTTGGTGGCGTATAAAATGATGTACGGCCGGCACGATCAAAGGGAGATGCGCATCATCCGGGCAAATGCCTATACCAGGGGGCAGACGAGGGCCTTGCTGGCGGCTGAGGACATCTATGATTTTAACCGGTTGGTGAAATGGATCAAGGCTGGCACGGATTCCAACATGAACGGTTATACGGTTGGAGGCATACCGGTGGTGGAGGCCAACGCCGCGCCGATGTTGTGGGGACCGGCAGCACCAACCCCGGTGCCAAATGTTTTGGCGCTCAAAGGTATCTCGGGATCAAATCAACGGCGGTTCGCCCTGATCAATGACAGCACATTTGAAGCGATGGAAAAGGGGAAGGTTAGATTGGGGCAAACGAATGTGACCATTCGTTGCCTGGAGATTCGTGCGGATTCGGTGCTGGTTCAGATGGAAGGTTCCGCGGAGAAAAAGGAACTTTTCCTGCGCAAGGAATAGCTGTCTAGTTTGGCACCCAACCTTTGCCGGGAACGAACTCACGGCTTCCGGAATCGGTCTTGCAGCCGCTCGCAAAAGCGAGGGCAATCGCCATCAAAAGGATAAGATAAATCTTTGACATGGCACGATTTTAATCCAGATTGCCAACAGAGCAAGTTTGATGCAAATTGAGTTGGGGAAATTAAAATGATTGAGATTCCCAAATTTTTAAAGGGTCAGTTGTTGTTGGACAGCGGACAGCTCAGCGGGTCATTTTTCCAAAGGACGGTTGTTCTTGTTTGCCAGCATGATGCCGAAGGGGCATTGGGGCTGGTGTTGAATAGGGACAGCGGCAACAAACTTGGAGAAATGGTATTGGCTGATCTTCCCGAACAACTGACGGACAATGCGCTTTATCTTGGCGGTCCGGTTCAGTTGTCAGCGCTCAGCTATCTCTACTCGGACACTTACCTTCCCGAAGCGAGTGTGCTGCCCAATGTTGAACTGGGGCATTCATTAGAAACCCTCGTTGAACTGGGTGAATCATTTTCCCCTGGCAAAAGGATCAAGCTTTTTGCGGGTTATGCGGGCTGGAGTCCGGGGCAATTGGAAGAGGAAATGAAGCGGAAGGCGTGGCTGACGCATCCGGCGACGGTGGACCTGGTTTTCGATACCGATCCGGATGACCTGTGGCAGTATGTTTTGAAGCAAAAAGGTGGGATGTACCGGGTGCTGGCGCAAATGCCGGAGGATGTTTCGTTGAACTAGCCTAACGTCCGGCAGCCTTTACTCGTTTGCCGCCGCGACGAGGTTTTCCATAAGTGACACTGCGTGATTTTTCCTCTGGTTTACCATCGCCGGTGGAGCGCTTCAGTTCACGAATTTGATCGCGCATCAGGGCGGCCTTTTCAAATTCGAGATTGTTGGCGGCGGCCAGCATTTCCTCCTCCAATTCCTTGATGGTTTCGGTGACGTCGAAATCCACGCCGGATTCCTTAAGCATGGAATTGGCCTGATCCTTGAATTCCTTGTTGGTGGAGAGACTTTCCTCGACGGCGCGGCTGACGCTCTTCGGGGTGATGTTGTGTTCCTTGTTGTAGGCAAGCTGGCGTTCGCGGCGAAATTTGGACACGGCCAGAAACTTCTGAATGCTCTGCGTCATGACATCGGCGTAAAGAATCACTTCGCCGTTCAGATGGCGGGCGGCGCGACCGGCAGTTTGGATCAAGCTGGTGACGCTACGCAGATAGCCTTCCTTATCGGCATCGAGAATGGCTACCAAGGAGACTTCGGGGAGATCGAGGCCTTCGCGGAGGAGGTTGATGCCGACCAGCACATCAAACTCGCCCTTGCGTAAACCGCGCAGAATTTCCACGCGCTCGATGGCATCAATTTCGCTATGCAGATAGCGGACGTTGATGCCGATGTTGCGGAGATAATCGGTGAGTTCTTCAGCGGTTCGTTTGGTCAGGGTGGTGACCAAAATGCGTTCCTTCGAATCCACACGCTTACGTGCCTCCTCAATCAGGTCATCGATTTGGCCCTGGAGCGGTTTGACGGTGATGGTGGGATCCACCAGACCGGTGGGGCGGATAATCTGTTCGGCAACGCGACCCTGAGACCATTCAATTTCCCGGGGGCTGGGGGTGGCGCTGACATACAAGGTCGGTCCCTGCATGTGTTGGAACTCGTCGAAATTCAGAGGACGATTGTCCAGGGCGCTGGGGAGGCGGAAGCCGTATTCCACGAGCACGGTCTTGCGGGAGCGATCACCGGCATACATTCCGCCGATTTGGGGAATGGTGGCGTGAGATTCATCAATAACCAGCAGGTGGTCCTTGGGGAAGAAATCAAACAAGGTCGTGGGTCTGGAGCCGGGAGCGCGGCCGTTGATGTGGCGGGTGTAATTTTCGATGCCGGAGCAGAACCCCATTTCCTCCATCATTTCGAGATCGTATTCCGTCCGCTGCTTGATGCGCTGGGCTTCCAGGAGTTTTCCATGTTTTTCGAACCAGGCGATGCGGTCACCCAATTCTTCGCGAATTGACAGGATGGCCGGCTTCATTTTGTCCGCCGTGGTGACGAATTGTTTGGCAGGATAGACAACGGCTGTGTTCAAGGTTTCGAGCTTGTGGCCGGTGAGCGGTTCGAAGCGGGTGATGCGCTCGATTTCTTCGCCGAAAAATTCGATGCGCAGACCATCTTCGCGACCGGCGGGGCAGAGTTCGACGGTATCGCCACGGACGCGGAATTGGCCGCGGGTGAATTCGATGTCGTTGCGGGTGTATTGGAGGTCAACGAGGCGGTTGAGGAACTGTTCGCGGGTGATTTGCTGGCCGACGCAGATGGGGATGATGAGGGCTTCATAGTCCTCCTTGCTGCCGATACCGTAAATGCACGACACGCTGGCGACGACGACGACATCCTGGCGGGAAAAGAGCGAACTCATGGTGGAGAGGCGCATGCGCTCGATCTCCTCGTTTACGCTGGAATCTTTTTCCACGAACGTGTCCGTGCGGGGAATGTATGCCTCGGGCTGATAGTAATCGAAGTAGCTGACAAAGTATTCGACGGCGTTGTTGGGGAAGAAACTTTTGAATTCAGCGTAGAGCTGGGCGGCCAAGGTCTTATTATGCGAGATGACCAGGGTGGGCTTGTTAATGTTCTTGATGACATTGGCCACTGTGAATGTTTTTCCAGAACCAGTTACGCCGAGCAGCGTCTGGTGTTTGGCGCCCGAAAGCAAACCTTCGGTCAACTTGGCGATGGCCTGAGGTTGATCTCCAGCAGGAGGATAGGATGAAACTAGGTCGAACACAGAAGCGAAACTTAGTGGTGATACGGCAGGGTGTCAACGAACGTAAGAGCCAGAATAATAATAGATAATCCAATGTGGAAAATGATAAGAATTGCTTTTGAAAAGAATAAGAATATCTTTCATATAAGATTTCGGATTGCTGGTGGGCGAGACTGGTTGAAAGGAAAGGATCCTTATGGCAAAGCGAAGCAGTGAAGCGAATCATTGGATCAAAACTCACGGGGATGTGATCCTTGATCTGATCCGCATTTATCTTGGGGTTGGACTCATCCTGAAAGCACTCTATTTCATGACGCATATGGATTACCTGCTGCGCTTGACGGCCGGAGAGGGGAGTATGTGGTTCGCCCCGACAATTCTGGCTCATTACATCGTTGTGGCCCACCTGGTGGGGGGTGTTTGCCTGACGTTGGGATTGTTCACGCGAGTGGCCGCCCTGATTCAAATTCCGGTTTTGTTCGCGGCCATTTTCTACGTGCATATGCCGAACGTGATTGCTTCGGTGGAAGCCCGCCAAAATGCTGAATTCGCGGCGCTGGTGCTGTTCCTGTTGGTTTTGTTTTCCTTTTACGGCTCAGGCAGGTGGTCGCTGGACTATTACATGAGTCGTAAAAGCAATCCGGATTTGTATCGCACAGAAATCGGAGAGTCGGAAGTGTCGAATGTGACCTAGCTCGGGCTAGGCCGCGCCCTGACTGAATGTTTTCAGTTCAGTCAGTTGGTTTTCGCCCGCGAATTTCATGAGACAGAAGTTCGCGGGTTTTCCTTTTTCGAGGCCGTGCGAGAGGCCCATCATTCGCGCCGGGATTTCTGAGAAGCGTTTCCACACTTCCTGCCACGGTTGGTGCAACATCTGGGCAGCGCGGAAGACGCCATCGATTGGTTTGAGGGCGGAACCGGCGAAGTTGGTTTTGCCGGGCTGACGGACGATTTGATCGGGACCAACCTCGAGTTCCAAGGCTCCGAGTTTGTATTTTCCAGGAGGTGCTCCGGCGGCGGACATGGCGTCGGTTGTGTAGTAAATGGAATCGGGGCCGAGGACGCGATGCATCAGGCGGAAGAGGGGCGGGGAGACATGAATCTGGTCGGGGATCAGTCCGACGGTGAGGCCGGGGGTTTCGAAGACGCGCCAGAGGATGTTGTCATGGCGGTTTAATTCGCGCGGGCAGCCGTTGCCAAGATGGGTGAAACCGGTGGCACCGGCTTTGACGGCTTGAAGCAGCACGATGGCGGAGGCGTTGGTGTGGCCGAGGCTGGTTTTGATGCCAAGTGACGTGGCAAGCGCAATGGCTTCAATGGTGCCGGGACGTTCGGGAGCGATGGTCAGGAGCAATGGGTCGCCAGCGGTGATGGTGCGCAAGGCCTGGATATCCGCGGCGGTGGGATTGTGCATGAATTCCGGGCGATGCGCGCCGTGAAAGCCGGGTTCGGCGGAGAGGAAAGGGCCTTCGATATGCCAGCCGGCGATGGTGGCTTGGAGCTCCTTCGAGCTGTCACGCAGGCTCTTTAAATGACGCAGGCGGGCGGTGAGCTTGGACCAGTCGTCGGTGATCAGGGTGAGCAGGATTTGTGTGCAGCCGGATTTGCGGAGCTCGCGCGTAGCGGTGAGGATGTCTTCGGTCGTGAGATTGTCCTGCTGGAAATCTATGCCACCATAACCGTTTACCTGGGGATCGAAGATGCCGGGAGCGAGCCAGAGGTTTTCCTTGGGCGGAGTGGGAGCGGATTCGAGTTGGGTGATGACGTCATTCGCCCAGTTTAATCGAACGGGTTGGCGCGTGGCGTAGTGCCAGGCATGAATTTCACTGGAATTCATTCTAAGACAAAGTCTCAAGGAGAAATGGGAGAGTGGCTAGGAGAAATTTTTGGGGAAGAGAGTACAGGAATACCCCAGTGTAGATGATATCTATGAAAACCAAATGGAGTGTTGAAAGCTTATTCAGCCGGTTGGGCCTTTAGAAGCTTCCGCGTTTTGGCATCAATCCAGATGCTCGCTTTCTGGCCGGATTCCGGATTTTCCAAATCGAGACGGATGCTTCCTCGATTCACTGTGGCATCCAGGAATTTTGGCATCACATTTTGCCCCGTACCCAGGAGCCAAAGGAAATCGTGTGGAACAGCGTCTCTGAAAATTGTGCTCTCTTCAGATTCTCCTTTCAGCTTCGAGTGGCTGACTTTCTTTTGAAACTGATCAATGGCTGCAGCCAAATCTGCCTCGGATGGTTGGGAATTAAGGTTCGTGTGCCACTGCACATCTCCCCAAGGTGTCAGCATGGCTCCAAGAATTTCAGAGTCAGTTTCGACATAGAAATCCATGTCCCATCCCACCCAGACCTCTCCACTCTTTGGAGCCTTGAAGGCCACTATGTCAATGTCTACCAAACGTTGTTCGGGGTAATTCATTGGCACCTGAAACACGGCCCGCTTGAGGAAGCTGGGCTGTGGTTTGATGCCCGGAATAAAATTCGTCTGGATAGACCACTGGGTCTTATCGGTTTTTGTAAGCGGACCGGCCACCTGGTCGAGCCGGGGATATTTCTCCTTGAGGATTGAGTCCAACTTTTGCTTGTAGGCCGCGGCCTTAATCTGGGAGGTAGCCTGGATAATTTCATTCGTGATAGAGGGATCAGCATTTTTGGCCAACTCGGCGAGCGAAGGGATAACGTTCGTTGCTTCGGCACCAAAATTTGCCAGGGCGCTGATCGAGCTGCCGCGGACGTCCTTATCCGCATCGTTCAAGGCATGTTTCAACGCGGCGATCATTTTGGCATCTTCGTCCGGATGGTAGATACCTATATCTCCCAAGGCATACACCGCAGCCTTACGAACGGCGGGGCTCTTATCGGTGGTCGCCTGAATGAGGGCCGGCAGGAGTATACGTGCCTGAGGTTCAAATGTTTCGAGAATTTTAGCCCGAGATCCGAGCGCTTCAGGCGTCCGGTTGCTGCCGTCTGGACGAGGATGCTCGCCTCCGAGCCTGCCATTCATGATTTCGCCCAACGCCCAGACCGCAGACCGGCGAACATCTTCATTTTGATCATTCAGAACGGTGATAAGTGCTGGTACGACAGCGGCATCTTGTTCGTTATTGAACCTGCAAAGGCCGCCTAAAGTTGCAATGGCTTTGGCACGAACAAGGGCATTCGTATCAGCAACGGCTGTAATCAAAACCGGGATTGAAACCTGCGCCGACTCGTTGAATTCGCCGAGCGCCTCCACGGCATTATGGCGCACCCAGGCATCCTTATCTTCCAAGCCAGATTTCAATGCCGGAACCGTAACTGCCGCTTGCTTATGAACTCTCCCCAAAGCCCAAGCCGCGAGGTAACGAGTTTCAGAATTATCATCCTTGAGTAACGAGGCGAGCGGAGCTACGGCATCCTCGCCGACGTCAGGATTGGCCAGCGCAAGCAGTGCATAACGCCGAATGAGCGGGTTGGCGTTGGTCAACGCGCCTATTACCGGGCCGTCTGCTCCCAGATCAACCAAACCTGATAGCGCTGAGGCTGCGGTTGCCTGCTGCTGAAGCAATTGCTTCAACCGGGTAATCTCCGAGGCTTTAAGTGATTCCAGTTGACCAAGTGCGGTGTCAACTGACTCCGGTGCATGAGGCAACGTTGCCAAACTATCATGCACCTGTCGTATGAACTCAGCGCCTTTGGAAGTCGCCTTAACACTGATAATAATGTCGGTGCCTGGCAGCACTTCATTCAGCATCACCTCTTTGTTTCCAGGGGGCGCACCTTCTGCTGTCGCCTTGCTTATCTGGGGACCGGCCTTGGGGAAAGGCGGCGTCCCGAATTTAGCGGAGATGCTTAGCGTCACATAATCCTCCTCCCTGGCCGGTCTTGGAGTTCCATCGGGTCTATAGCGAAAAATGCCTTGCTGAAGATACCTGGTATCCAGCGCGATATCCACCAAGGTTACGGGGTCGCTGTGGGTGATGCGAAGATCGGCAGGCCTCAACGTACGGTTGAGTTCCGGATAATTTGTGAGGTCCCTCCGCAGTTGGACCTGAATGGTGGCTATGCGTGTCTTAATCAGGGTTTCGACCTCGGCATCGAACACGGGGTGATGATCGCGATTTCTGATCCACCACTGACGCGCCTGTGAGATTTGAGCTTTGTTTGCTTCGGAAAGGTTCCAAGAGTCGCCACCGTCAGAACCGAAAGTCCGTGCAGTGAGTTGATTCAGGGTCTGCGCTGCTTCTGACCTGATGGCTGTATGAACTCCAGGATATTCCAGCATATTGATGAGTGGCTCAATTACCCTAGGGTCGCTAATGAGATGTTCATTTTCCAGGTCACGCAGAAGTTCCATCCGCGCTTCGTTATCTCCACACAACTGGCGCAAGGCGGCTTCAATAGGCGTGTCGTTTCTCGCAGACTTGTAGAGCAGTACGTCCACGGTGTTGGCGGTTATCATCGCACCGTTGGTGGTGTGCAGAGAGAGTTCGCGGGCGGCGGCCACGGCGATTTGATTGCATAGAGTTGGTGTCAGGCTTTTGAAATCTGCACTGCCAAGGTTGGAAAGTTTTTTTTCGGGAAACGTCCTGTTTAAAAGTGATTCGAGGCTGGGTTCTGCCGATGCTGTTGGGACGACAGTGCTGCTTTCTGCGCTGTGACCAGTGCTGTTGTATGTCAATAAGATTACAATCCAGAGAAAGACGCGACCCATAATGGTGAAGGCATTGGTCATTATACTCCCGAATGCTGTGTTGTGAGACCTCATGGGATGAGCGTAGTTCACGCTGAATTTCTGTCCAGAGGAAAGGGTGGGTCTGGATGGTACGGAGGCGTAGTGGAGCATGAAATTCACTGGAATTCATTTGGAGAAGGAGTTTCGGGGAGAATGGGGGTGGTGGCTAGGAGAAATTTTGGAGTGCCGGACGTGTCACAGCGTGTGACAAATGCTCAGAGTCCATGGGACGCATTCGGGTGAGAATCGATTTGTTGTGAATGAGGCGTGGGCCTGGTCAGTTCGGCGCTGCCCGGTTGTGGAGAAACCAACCACGTTGCGGTATCCAATACTGATTCAACCTGGGGGCTTCGGTCGAGTTTTGGAAGTGGATTCGTGAGGTGACGATTGTTGCCGGAGAAAAACCTTTATGGCCGGACCAATTTTACTAGCATGGGTCCTGGTAGCGAACGTCCCACTGACAACCAGTGGCAGACGGGTGTCTTCTTGAACTCGCCTGACAAGTGGCCCAAAAATCATGAAATCGAAATACCTTTTTTGTTATATTGCGTTGTCTTTTTTCACGGCTCTCGCTTCTTCTGGTTTTTGCCAGGGGACAGCGTTTAACTATCAAGGCAGGTTGAACGACCACGGGGCACCGGCCAGTGGCTCTTACGATTTGCAATTTACGGTCTATGATGTCGGCACGAACGGCAATGTTGTGGGTGGCCCGGTTACAAATGCTGCGACCATTATCAGCAATGGTCTTTTCAACGTGCTGTTGGATTGCGGTGACGGCGTTTTCAATGGAAGTGCGCGCTGGATTCAGATCGGGGTTAGGACCAACGGCGATAGTGGCGCGTTTATGCTGCTGACACCGCGGCAACCGGTTTCCTCCACACCTTACGCGATGCAATCCATTCATGCGGCGACGGCGACCAGCGCGACCAATGCCATTACTGCCGCCACGGCCGCCGCAGCGAATTCCGTCGCCGGGACGAACATCACCGGAACAATCAACATCGCGCAACTGCCGCCGTCGGTCGTGCTGAACAACGGCAGTGCGGTGACGTTGACCGGGGCGTTGACGTTGCCCCTGAACGGCTTGACGGTCGGGAGCGCAAACAATCAGGTCATTACCTTGTACAATAGAGTCGGTATTGCTAAAGCACCCGTCGATGATCCATCCAACCCGATCCTCTCTGATTTTGGTGTTGCCCTAGGTACTCCGAAACTGGAGGTGGGCGGCAGCGTTGCCATCCCCGGCAACGAGAATTACACCTTTCGAACTGGGAAGACACATTACTATAATATTCCGGCGGCTGAGCTTGTTTCCGCAAATCCCACTACTTATCAGGGTAGAATTGACGACGGGTTTAGCAGTTCGAATGTCAACGGCCTGAATTCGCTCTGGGCAACGGGGGGAACGCCAGGCACCGTGGCTTATTTTGTGGCGCCGGTTCACCTTCCAGATTTCGCAACTATCACGGGTCTACAGGGACATCTCGTCAAGAACGGCGGCAGTCTGCAAAGCGTTATTGAATTATACCGTTCGGATGCCTCCGGTTATCTGGGAAATACAGCATCTTTGATTGCCAGCGCTGCGACCACCGGCAGCGGCGGTGTAGTGTGGACGGTCGCGGCGAGTAGTATCAACAGCTCTTTTAGCACGGTTGATAATGCAAATTACGTTTATTTTTTGCGTTATTCGGGCGAGCAAAACACTCAAAATGTGCGCTTCGTCTCGGCACGGATAATGTATACTGTGCACAACGTGGAATAAGCAGGATGACGCAGCCGGAAGTGTGGGGTTGAAGAGGATCAGGAAAGGTTCCCAACCGAAAACTGATAACTGGTAATCAGGAGTGGTGGGGCGTGTACGCGATTCAATCAAGAGAGCGATTTGAATCTCTGGCAATGTCAGTGCGGTGCCCAAGGGACTGGATCGCCCTCTCCACGAGCCTGGCCGTGGGTTTGGGTCGCAGGCTGCGTCTGCAGATGGGCTCGATGGGGTGTGTAGAATCAACGACGAGGTTGGAATTCCGGGTGTTTCCACACGGGCACCAGCGTCATTCCACCGTTTGATTGATTGCTGGCGCGGGGAACTGGAGTCGTTGGTCGCGTACGCGATTGGAACAAGAGAGCGATTTGAATCTCTGGCAATGTCAGTGCGGCGCCCAAGGGACTGGATCGCCCTACCCACGAGCCTGGCGGTGGGTTTGGGTCGCTGGCTGCGTCTGCAGATGGACTCGATGGGGTGAGTAGAATCACCGACGATGTTAGAATTCGAGTCCTTCCGGACGGGCACCAGCGTCATTCCACCATTTAATTGATTGCTGGCGCGGCGGTTTGGGGTGCGTGGTCGCGTGCGCGAATGGGGCTAGTTCATTGAAAGCCCTTTTATTAAACTGGTTTAGGGTATTCCTGTGATTGGGCGAATTTTTGCCGGGTGAGAATGCGTCACCCGTTTTTGCCAAAGAAGGTGAGTTCCCCATAGCTGACGGACACGCGCGATCTTTACCGTACTTTGGTGGAACAAAAAGAATACCAAGGAGGGTGGAATGAAAGCAAAACGTGCCTTGTTGAGGAGAGCTGAGAAATCGCTGGCAAACCGTGGTGTCATCGGGACGTTCCGATATTGCCTGGGTGCGGTGGGCAATTGCATTCGCAGTGCCACACCTTCCGCGCGGCAGGCCCAAGCGTATAGGGATGCGATGCATTTGGAATTTGATCGCAAATTCAACGTGGATACCGGCGGGACGTTCGCAGTGGCCGGTTTTGAGATCAACAGCAAGAACTGGATTTATGCCACGGGATATGGACCAGTCAATGAAACCGACTTTATCGAGATCATGCGGGAGCAGAACCTGCCATGCCAAGAGTTCACCTTTATAGACTTTGGTTCCGGCAAGGGCCGGGCGGTGCTCCTGGCTGCCACCTTTCCCTTTCGCAAGGTGATCGGAGTGGAGTTCTCGGCAGAACTTCACACGGTCGCTGAGAGCAACATCAGCCAATGTCGGGTGGAAGAGAGGAAGTGCGGAGAGATCGAGCTGCTCTGCATGGATGTGGCCGATTACCAACTTCCCGAAATGCCATTGGTCATTTTTATGAACAATCCCTTTGAACGGCTGATGATGGCGGACTTTGTGGAAAAGGTGAAACAGTCCTTCGCGAGTCATCCACGCCGGTTGGTCGTTCTCTATTTTGATCCGAAGCACGCGACGCTGTGGGACGGCGTTGAATTTCTGACCAGGGTGCGGTCAAGCCCAGCCATATACGAGACGAAGCCTGCCTGAAGCTTGGGCTTCGGTTTCCACCGCACTTGTTTCGCTGGTCTCGCCCAAAACTTCACCAAGGATAAAGGCCAGTCGCTGCCGACGGTCCAGGCACATCAACATCGCGGTGATGCAGCCTAGTTTGGCCTCTTCCACCATCACCGCTGTCTGGACCGGCAACGTGCGCTGGGCGGGCAACTCCTCATCCTGCACGAGCAAAGTCGTGGGTCGCTTACGCGGGGGAGGCATCGAAGGGATGAAGTTGCCGACAAAGTTAGGGCCGCTCAGAGATCGGCCCTCCGAATAGAACGTGCCTGGCGGTGGGATGGAGTCGTGGGCTGCGTTCGCAGATGACTCGATGGGCTGAGGGAGTCGCCGACGAGGTTTGAATTCGGGCGAAGCCTCATTCCACCATTAAATGATTGCTGGCGGGTGGTTTGGAGTCGTGGGTCGCGTACGCGGAGGGGCACAGGATGGGAAGGCTCGTTTATGAGTGGAGCGGGTTTTTCGGTGTAAAACGCCTTTCATTTAGT